>JBNKZT010000035.1:0-28107 GCA_050301775.1 Promineifilaceae bacterium (SeqCode) | reverse complement strand
CGTGCGAGACGCTTTCCACTTCAATTTGTTCTAACTGGACAAGTCGGTCAGCCAACAAACGTAAGGTCCAGCGGCTTCGGCCTTCTGGAGCTTCCCCACATACTAAAGTTGTTAAATGGGCTTCTGCTGCTCCATCAAGTTTGCGTTCATACTGCCGACTACTTGGCTTTCGATTTAGCGCCGCGTCAAGACCTTCTTCGACATATTTTTTTCGGATTCGTTCTACAGTGGCCTGCCCCACATCAGTAGCTTCACTGATATCCTTATCTAGCCATTTTTCATCCGCTTTAAGTAGGATACGGGCTCTTGTTAATTTTCGGGCTTGCTCAACACCTGTTGAGACAAGATTTTTCAAATGGTTTCGTTCAGCTATTGATAGATTGACATCATATATCTTTTTTTTGCTCATCGCTCACCTCGTTCAATGTTTTGCTATGAGCATAATTCACAACTTGCTATCCATCAAATTACCTGTGACGAGACACTATAGTCGTTATTCTCATTTACTATAGTAAGTTCCTCACGATAAAATTCAACATACAGTAATTTACGCACTAATTCAACCTCAGATAAGTAAATTCCCCGGCTGCGATATTTGGCCAATACACGCTGCCGAATATCCAATGTATCTAAATACAAGTTGTGGGCTACTCGCTACGGCGGCCCGCTGCATCGCCGCCATTGAAATCAACCTTCCTGCCGATACGCTCAGCGCTTGATAACGCTGGTGATGTTTATCGTCAATTGTTGACGGCCGTTGGTTCTTTACATTGGGCATCATATTTTCCCTAAACAAACTGCTGGTATCCGGCAAAAGTTTAACACGGAAACGGTACTCTTTCCAAATGACAAATATCACCACAAAAACGGTTCGCCGGATTTATCTACAACACACGGGCCGCCAACCACGATCTGAGCGGCTCGTGAACTTCAATATCAGTCATTAGCTTGGGGTCAAAAGTACGCTCTTCATAAGTCAAGCACACCAAACCATTGAGTGCCGCCGCCCGCCGTTCCGGCGGTACCGATTGGTGCAAGTTGTAGGGATAATTGTAGTCGGGCGGCAACATGCGGATTCGTTCCGAGTCCAGCCGGGCTACCAGCAGCGCGCTCCAAACCGCCTGATGGAGAAAAATTTGGTGCAGTGGATCCGGGCAGGCCGCCTTTTGGTATGCTTCATCCCCTACCAGCTTCTCAAAAAGTGTAAACCACTCACGCAGCAGTTCTTTGGCCGGATTGACGGCAAAGGCGTGGGTGTTGAAATAGGCGCGAATATCCTGCTGGCCGACAAAGGTTTCCACCGTCATTTGCGTGTCAACCAGGCCAACCGTCTCATACACTTTCTGCCAAAAGCTGTCCGGCGGCTCTGTCGGCAGTTGGCCAATGTTTTTGATGTGTACCGGTCTGACTGCGGCATCGAAGGCGTGGTTGAGCGCAAACAATACCGGCGGCTTGATGACCAGACAAACCGGATCGATCCAGATTAGTGATTGAACACCGGGCGAGACCATCGCCTCGGCCTGGGCGCAGGCCCACACCTTGCTGGCGAAAAAATACCCTTTGACCGTATCCGGCACGTCTAGCGGGAAAATCATAATATGTCCGTCTGCCAGACTCGCACAGGACGCATTTTGCGAATCGGCTTCAAACAGCCAGATAGGACACTGGCTCAACTCGCCGCCAAAATCACGGATACTGTCGATGAGGATACGAGCGTAATCTCTTTCTTCAGTTGTCCGTACCAATGTTAAAAATATGATTTGATCTTTATTTATCATGGCTCCCTCTTGAATTGATTGGCTAACCAATTTAACGCGCCCTGCCCGGCGGCACGGCCGTTCGCCAAACAAGCCGTCAACAAATACCCTCCCGTCGGCGCTTCCCAGTCCAGCATTTCCCCGGCACAAAAGACACCGGGTAAATCACGAATCATCAGCCGCTCGTCTAGCGCCTCAAATGTTACACCACCGGCGGTACTGATGGCTTCGTCTAACGGCCGTACCGCCCCAAGTCTAACCGGCAGCGCTTTAATCGCCGCCGCCAACTGCGCCGGATCGTCAAACACTGCTGCCGGTAAAACTTCCCGCAGCAGCCCGGTCTTCACCCCTTTCAGGCCAACCCGGCTTTGCAAATGACTGGACAGAGAACGGGAGCCACGCGGCCGGGCCAGTCTGTCGGCCAGCCATTGGCGGCTGCGATTAGGGGACAAATCAAGATGGAAAGTAGCACTGCCGGCCGCCTCAATCTCATCCCGCAGCAGCGCCGAAGCGGCGTAAATCAGGCTGCCTTCAACACCCGTTTCGGTGATGACAAATTCCCCCTGGCGCTCGAAGGTCACATTCTGTAAATGGGTGAAGGTCAAGATGACTGATTTCAGCGGCTGCCCGGCAAACTTCTGACGAAAAGTTTCGCTCCAGCCCACATCGAAACCGCAGTTGGCCGGTCGCAAAGGGGCAATGGGAACGCCGCGTTCGGCCAGCAGCGGAACCCAGGCTCCATCAGAACCAAGTTTGGCCCAACTGCCGCCTCCCAGCGCCAGAATCGTGGCCTCCGCCCGAACCAATTTCTCACCATCAGGCGTCATAAAACGCAGCGCGCCGGCCTCGTCCCAACCCTGCCAGCGGTGGCGCAGGTGAAAGGTGACGCCGGCCGCCTCCAGCCGCTCCAACCAGGCTCGCAGCAGCGGGGCCGCCTTCATGTCAGCCGGAAAGACTCGTCCTGACGTGCCCACAAAGGTTTCGAAACCCAGTTCGTGAACCCACTGGCGCAGGTCGTTAGGACCAAATTGATCTAAAAGTGGCTCAATTTGAGGACGGTGCGCCCCGTAGCGGGTGAGGAACTGTTCGTATGGCTCAGAATGGGTCAGATTGAGGCCGCCCCGGCCAGCGATGAGGAATTTACGGCCGACGGAGGGCATGGCATCGTACAAATCGACGTGGACGCCGCCTTGAGCCAACACCTCGGCTGCCATTAACCCCGCCGGACCACCGCCGATAACGGCCGTTACCACCCCACTATTGTTCATACACAGCCATACAGAAAACGTGAAACGTGAACAGCGATTCATCACGTTTCACGCTTCACGCCATGCCTCCCCAGACAAAGGAAGTAAATTTACTTCGACTCCGCCGCCAAAAGCTGCTTCATCAACTCATTCCCCTTGGGCAGCATCGTAATCTTGCCCTCGCTCTTGAGCATATTCTCTGTTTCCAGAATCTCAAACATCGCTTTGGCCACTTCCGGGTCTTCGCTGATTTTATTCAGCGCCTCGCCGACAATTTGCGGCCGCATCGCCTGCGCTTTGGCAAACTCAACCGCTGCCCGCCGTTCCGCCGAATTAGTAATGATGCTTACCCGGTTGGCCCCATCCTGCCGAATGGCCGACGTTACCTGCCGCAGCCGGTTGACCACCTTCTCTTCAATCTGCCGGATCATGCCCACATCCCGAAAATGAACCTTGCGGATGTAAACGGAGCCTAATTTGTAGCCCCATTCTTCCGATTTGGGTGAGACTTCAGCCCGTACCGCCCGGCTCATCACGTGACGCGTTTCCAGCATGGCGTCCAGGGGCATGTTGCTCAATGTCCGTACGGTGGCGTTGCTGACGTTGGCCGCCAGCGAACCGCGCGGATCCGTGTTTTTGAACAGATAGGCTACCGGATCGCTGACGTTCATTTCATACCAGATGCCAATCCCCATCGGCGCGCCTTCTTCGGAGTTGACCGGCAAACTGCGCAGATATTTTTGGTCCAGCCGCATATCGACGATGCGGCGCGAACCCAGCCAATTGATGACCAGCGCGCTTGGCCCCATTTTTAACCAGAGGAAATAGAGGCCGGGTTCAGTGAGTACGGCCGTTACCTTGCCAAACAACACATACACATGCGCCGTCCCTTCCTGCACCACTGCATAAACACCAAACAGGCGCAGCAGCCAGCGCACAATCGGTTCGCCAATCAGAAAAACAAAAAAGAAAACACCGGCCATTGAGAGGGTTAACAAGATGTCGCTCATTCTGCCACCTCGATAATGATTTTCTGGGCCTGTTTGTACAAACTCAGCCGCACATTGCGCAAATACGCTTGCAAGACACCGGGACCGCTGCTTTTTAGCTGGCGCAGTTGTTCCGCCACCGAGACCAACGGTTCAACTTCAGCCTGGGCGCGCAATGTTTCAATTTCCACCGCCCGCTTAGACTGCTCAATTGTCTGGTCGGCCTGCGCTTTGGCTAAACTGATTTCCGATGAGACTTCGTTGTGCGCCGTGTTGATCGCTGCCAGCGCTGATTCCACTTCCTGCGGCGGATCGATCCCCGTAATCAGCGAGGCATCCAGTTCAACCCCATAGCGAGCCGCCGCCGAAGCGCATTCCAATTCCATGAAATTGTTAATGTCGTTCAGATTTTTACGCAAATCGTTAATAGAGATACCGCCCATCAAACCGACATCTACTTCCTCATCGCCAGGTATCGCTGTTGTTGGTGATTCGAAGCTGGCAATGCGCTGGCGCAAGATAGCCACAAAATAACCCATCACGTGAACAATGGGATTTTTAATGGCGAACAAATAAGCGTACAAATTACGTTCGCAAGGCCGATAGCGAATCTGGCCAGTCAAACCAATGTTGAGTTGGTCTTTGGTGACGGCATCGAGTTCTGTTCCATTGTGATTGGCGGTAGGCGTTTCCAAATCGAGGGCCATATTGATGGTCTCCGTGGCTATGGAAATCTTGTGTATCCTTTCCCAAGGCCAGCGGAAGTAAGGGCCGCCGGGCTGAATCACTCGAACCAATGGGTAAATGTAACGTTCTTTGTCTTTTTCGTTGAGATAATCGGCGATGGGATCGTCAAGGGTTGTGGTTTTTCCCAGGCGAACAGCCCGGCCAAACCGTGTTTTGACGGCGCGTTCGTTTTGGTCAACGGTGTAAAAACCGGCCAAAACATAGCGCAGAACAAACCAGGCTAAAAAACCTAAAAAAGCGCCGAAGGTAACAGGTATCATGTGATGCACTCTCCTTGAGCCGACCAATGACCGGCCCTATACTTGATGAGAATGGCGGCTGGGAAACAACAATCGCCGCCTGTTAATTGTGGGTATCATAACGTATTTAGGGGTGTGTTGGGAAGAGGCTATTTTATTCCGATCAGATGCTCCACCCGGCTGTGGTAGTACAAACGCCACAGCTCCCGATTGGGATGTTCGACGTATTCGAAATGGGCAACGCCAGTATTCTGGCTCCACACTTCGCAGCGACGGAAGGGACCAATGTTGAATAAGTGGTCATAGGTAAGCTCGATAACGCCGCCATGACAAATGGCAACGACGGTTTGTTTGCGATATTTTTCCAGTAGTTCTTCGATGAAGTGACCAATACGAACGCGGAAATGCATCAGGCTCTCGCCGTTTTCGCGGGCGGGGGTGATGGAGCTAAACGGCCGTTCACTCCCCCAATAATCACCATATTCCGGTAAGTCATCGCTGGGCCAGGGCTGATGGTCGGCCCGGTTGTTACCAATTTCGCGCAAGCGGTCTTCGTACTGAATGGGGATGTTGTATGCTTTGGATAGGGGCACGGCCGTTTCCCGTGCCCGTTTCATGGTACTGGCATACAAGACATCAATCCGTTTAAGTTCCTTTGGCAGCCAGACCGCCAATGCTGCCGCCTGCCGCTGACCCAAATCAGTCAATCCCTCATCGGAATTACCATTTCTCCAATCTTTTAAGTTTACATAACTTTGTCCGTGTCGAATCATGTACAGGTGCATGGATTTCTTCCCTCATTTTTTATTGGCTCATGTTTAGAACTAGTGCAAACGAACAATCGCGGCGATGAATTCGGGAGACACACATTTTTGATTGACAGCAAACTCGTGAATGGCAACATAACCGGATAGACGCTTCTTGTGAACTCCACGAAAGGGGCGCAAGAAATTGCGCAAGCCCGTCCAGCCGCCTTCATTGGAATTCACATGAACCTCTCGGATACCATCTCCATCATCATCACGCGCCCATTCATTTTGACTGTGACAGACGGTGTGACGAATACGCTTGAGCCGATTGTAACTATCATACTCGTCTGTGTATAAGGTAGCATTCGCTTTGGTAAACTTCTCTACAAAAGGACACAATGTAGCCCCCTGGGTGTTTTTCATCACACGGATACGCACTTGGCGTGATTGGCGACCAATGACAGAACAAATCGGTGGACGGTCATTGACATATGTGCCGCGACCACGCCGTTTATTAGCACGGCGACGGGGCGGGTCGTCTGGGTCGTCATGCCACTCGCTTTTTTTCCCCCGCATTCTGGAACATCTCATCAGTTTCTGCTGCTTCATCTTCCAAAGGGGTCTCCGGTTGTTCTTTTTCGGCATTCGCCTGCAACTTATGGCGTACTTCTGTCGCTGTAGTGCGGCTGATGCTCAATTCCCGCGCCAGTTTCGCCGTCGGTTTGCCCTGGCAAACACCCCGGATAAACAAGACCGTTTGCTCAGGTCGGAAATAGCGGCCTTCAAAAACAGTATTACTATACAAGTTGTAGATGCCTTTGCACTTCTGACAGCGATACACATCCAACTGACTGCATTTTGTCTGCCGAAACCAACGCGCTTGTTCAAAATCGGCGCGACAATGGGGACACTGCAACCCATCAGGGTGAAAGTATTCCTTTATCCAGGTGAGGCAAGCCTCGCGATCCATTAGATTTGTGATTGGAAAGTCCATGCTTCATATTTTACCCGATCACTTGTACTGAACATGAGCCAAGTATTTATTGATGAGCTTCTCGGCATTGCCGTGAAGTTTACTGAGAGTTGTAGATGTGCCAACTGAAACGTCAAGAAACTGTCGTTGACAGACGCATCATACGAGGAGATAAAAATGTCACGGAAAATATTACTTATCTTATTCACTGCGTTTGTAGTCATTCCCTTAATACAACACATTACATCAGTACGCGCAGAGACCGGAGACAAGGTATCCGAAACGCTAAAGAGCGAGGCAATAGTATTGGCGAATAAGGCTTTAGAAAAGGGGGAAATAGGACCCAATGCCGAAATACAAATCATCACAGATGAGAAGGAAATTCGTGAAGAGCTAGAAAAAGCAGGATTAGATCCAGACAAATTGTTGGCGGACATGGAAGAAAACCCACCGGGATCTAAAGGCCTTGGTGGACATGCTGGTGTGTTTATTCCCCCGTGTGGAGGCCCGAGTACTGCGAATGACTTGTTCCTCGTATCACCTGGGCCATTTGGCTCCATGTTTTTTGATGTGTCTTGGAAGGAAATAGGAGTTTGTGTGGGTTCAGGGATTTGTACTGCTTTCCCCGCCTGCTTGGTAAATGCCGTATGTCATATACCTACAGGGCAAGTTGCTGCGGCTTATGGAGTTGCTGGGGGTTATACAACTGATCTTGGTGCAGGCTGCAGTCCTTAATGATATTCCCTTGTAATGGTTCCAATGCCCAGGTCAATTTGGTACTCTTTGACATACCTTTAGGATAGAAATATGATAGAGAAAGCGGGGCTTTTACTTGAGGCTCCGCTTTTTTCATTCGTTTAGATTAATGGGAACAAGTTACTGTAGGGAGAAGATCGGAATGAAACAAGATTCGCATCGGATGGTTGAACTGTTTGTAAAAGCCATAGAAGCCCGAGGAACGGGTCGAATTGAATTGGGAATGCAATTGTTCGATGAGTTCATTGAACAGTCCCGTCTTATCGGAGCAAATAGTCCACAATACGGACTAATACGCGAGATGCTATTTCCCCGTGACTTATCCTCTGGACTTGCAATATGGGAGTCAATGGAATTAGCGGCGAAGGAAGTGTTACATACTTGCAATGATAAAGGTAATGCGTTAGATCGCCTCGACATACTTATCAACCTGGCAAAGATCGGGTTCTACCTTCAAGATAAAGGGAAAATTCACAAGTATCTCAACCTTGCAAGCGAATTGTTGGATAAACTTGAATCGGAGGAAATAACTGTAGATTTTCCAGAAGGATGGGCATCGAAATCAATTATTTTCCAGGTACGCCGTGCTGAAATCGGTAGACTGTATCAAGAAGCTACAAAACCACTCGATCTATACTCAGAAATAACCAAATTGTGGTAGCTTGGCCTATTTGTTCTGCCTTCAGTGTTCTCGTCTATTTTTGAAATGTTTACATCAAGAAAAGGCAAGATAGTCTCTCTTTGCTTGCTGGCATCAGCTTCCCTATTGCTCATTCAAATTCCTGCCTTAAAGCAATTTGCCGTAATATTTTTTGCTGTTGCCGGAATAGCATTAACTTTGGCATTTTATCAGAGTTATCAACAAACAAAAGAAAAAAAGCAAACGTGGCTTGTCATTTTGATTGGTGCGGTAGCCTTTCTCGTTTCGTTTTTTGCGTTGTTGATATTGAGGTCATCTTTGTAAGCGTAAGGCCGATTCCAGGCAATATATGAATCAATCTCTGGCGAGCAAATGGGTGATTGGGGCAGCATTATTTTATTTCGTTTCGCTGGCAATACTGTTCTTGCAGCTTTTTCGGGCTTCACCGCCGCCAGCTTTTTATCCAGTCAGCGGGGTTGGCATTCAAGACGAGAATGGGTGCCTTCATTTTTACGGCCGTTCCCTCACTTGTCAGTTCAATAAAAACCAACCCTATCCGGCTGACTGTACGATAGATTTAGCGGGCAATTTGTTGGAAATTCAAGTTGGCCGGTTATCTTTGGGAACTAGCCAGCCGTATTCGTTAACTTGTACGGCCGTGTTTAATGGCGAACCGCTACCTTGCCACAACGATTTACGGCACTCCGGGCGTATTCCGCCCACCCACATCTTCCTCGATGAGCCACTGAATTTAAGTGCAACTGAGATAAAACAACTGCGGCAGCGATTTTGGCTGGAAAATTTACCCGAATATCCCTATCGGCAAGGTAGATGGATCATTTCTCTCTTCAGTATGGGGGTTGCTATTGTTGGTTTTCATGAGTTGTTTGCCCACCAGTGGCCAACGAGAACGAAGAATATTTCCCTCGCTTTGATTGGTATTTTTGCCTATCAGATTACTTTTGTCGTATCGTTTATACTGACTGCGCCTTTGTGGGATTGATGATGCCCAATGACATCACTCGGTCATCTTTTGTAGCACCAACACATCCTCCGGGCCATAAATATGACGGGCGATGAGGGCCAGGTAACGGCCGTCTCCCGACAACAACGCTTCATGATGACGAATAGCCAGTTCACGGGCCATCGGTTCTGCGCTGGCCGGACGAACTGAACCGGCGTAAACCCAATCCATTGCGTCACTTGCAGAAACAACGTCGCGGTTCAACGTGATTGGTATTGCGTCCACACGTTCGGCTGCCTGGCCAGGAGTGTAGGCCCAGTAAGCCGGTTCATTTGCCTGGCAGATCGCTTTATAATACAGTACGCCCTCTTCTGACCAGCCCAATAGTTGATAGGAGCAAGGACGTGTCTCGCTGAATCTGGCGGCTCGTTTGGCGACACCATCCAACAATCCCGGCTGCGTCAACCAGTCCATTTCATATTCATCTGCGGCGAAGACAGCCGGTTGATAAGGGGTGACAAAAGCATAAAACAAAATAGCCAATAAGCCCAAGACCAAGAGAACACGAACGCCCCGATTAGAACGTTCCCATTTGAGTGCGGCCGCAATTGACCCAATACCCAAAAGGGTGGCAGTCAGGTAAATGGACAAATGGGTGAAGGCCGTCGAGGTCAGCATAACCGGTGGGAAAATCAATATGCCCAGCCAGCGCGGGGGATCAATTTGGAACAGGGAAAAAAGGCCGAAGATGTAGACGAGGTAAAATGGCACAAACAGTCCCCAACTTAACAGCAATCCCAGGGGGCTTAGCCAGTTTTGTTTACTCATTTTTCTCTGTCGCGCAGGATGAAGTAAACGGCCGCTGCCACCGCCACAACAACCACCCCACCCACCAAAATAGCAAGTAACAGAATCATACTCATACCAACTCCACTAACGTTCATCACGCATGGCCACATACATGGCTGCGGCAAAATTAGCAAGCAGCAAGCCAACGCCTAAAACCAACGTTATTAAACCAATGATGTACATTTATCGCCTCCAGTTTCTCCAGTGTAACTATACTTGAATGTGTCCGGCCTAATTGGGCGGGTATCTTTCGCCATCTATACGCTTATAGTACGGGAACGGTGTTAAGAATTTGCGCCAAACTTGTAAAGATATTGTTTTGATGTTGGGAATGATAGCGGGCGGGGGTAACGGCCGTATCACAGCCTGGTAACAATCGTGTAACAAATTCGTAAGGCAGCAGCCAACCCGTTACAATTGAATGAGTATGATCGTCTTCGATTTGAAACTGGCGTTGTTTGTTCTATTGATTCTGCTGATCGGACTAATTTGGTTGATCGCCACGGCCGTGCACAACCGCCGCACCATCTTCCCTCTGCAAACCAAAGTAGGCGGACCGGCTCTCGATACCGCCCCCATCGGCATTGTGCTGTTAGACAGGCAAACGGCCGTTGCTTACGCTAACAATCCCGCCCAACGTCTGCTCACCGACGAAGTGCGGGCCGAACTACTGCGCGATGTCCGTTCCCTGGCGACCCACAACCAACCAACCAGTCACTACCGCGTCTTCAATTTACCCGGCGAACGGGCGCTAAGCTGGTGGATTTACGCCCTGGATCAGGGCAGTCTGGTCCTGCTCACCGATCTGAGTCAACAGCGGCAGACAGAACGATCATCCCAGCTTTTCCTGAACAGTTTGTCCCATGAACTACGCACACCGTTAACGGCCGTACTCGCCCACCTTGAAGTCTTACGCACCCCCGATTTACCCGGCAGCGTGCGTGACAATTCACTCCAGCTCATTCATCAGGAAACCAACCGCATCGCCAGACTGGTACAATCTCTGCTCGATCTCAGCCGACTGGAAACGACGGCCGAACTGGAACGCCGCCCCACCGACCTGCTGCTTTTGGCCGAAGAAGCGATTGCCGATGTCATTTTGGACGCCGAAACGCGCCAGATTGCCATCACCCTGCAAGCAGACACCGGGCTGGCCCGCGTCCTGGCCGATCCCGACAAGCTCAAGCAGGTCTTTTTGAATTTGCTCGACAACGCGATGAAATACGGCCGTTCCGGCGACAAAATCGAGGTCAATTTGCACAAAACTCCCGCTGGCATTCGCGTTTCCATCCGCGATACCGGTCCAGGCATCCCGGCCGAACATCTGGCCCACGTTGGCCAGCGCCTCTACCGCGCCCGCACCGACGTCGAAGGCAGCGGTTTGGGATTGGCCCTGGTCGGCGAAATCCTGCGCCGCCACCAATCGGAGCTTATCATTGAAAGTGAAGCGAATGGTGAGGAAACAGGTACGGCCGTTTCCTTCACATTGCCAACAGTTTGAAACGGTGGACGCGGAAAACGCAGAAAACGCGGATAAAAAATCCTGAAAATCAGCGTCATCTGCGTCCTATTCAGATATGAAACTTAAGCGTCAACATCTTATCCTCATCGGATTACTCCTTATTCTGGCAACCGTTTACTGGCTCCTGCCCTTCTCCGGTAACGTCTTCATCATGCTCGATGAAGAACCAGCCGAGTGGCCGCGCATCCGTTTTGAGCCAGAAGCACCGCGTCCCGGCGAACGGGCCACGGTCATCCTGGCCGATACTGTACCCTGGGTGTACGTCAAAATGCTGGTCAACGGCCAGCAAGAAGGCCAGTTTCTGCGCTACGAACCCAATCCGCTGGGCGGTGAATGGGTCTGGTCGTTCACTGTGCCCGAAAAAGACAGCTACGAGCTTCGTTTTTACCACGATTGTGATCAAGGTTGTGTTGATTGGGCTAGCAAGGTGGTGAGTACGGCCGTTAACACCAACCGTTTCCCCGCCGAACAAATCCCGACCAAACTGGGCGTCGTTTTCCCCAATCCTGAACGCGACTGGCACAATCGCAGCGGCTGGGTCGTTGAGCTAACCTACACCCAACTAGCCGATAGCACCTACTGGGGTCTGGACGATTTGGCCGCACGGGTTCAGCAGTCCGTTGCTGCCGGTCACCGTGTCCTCATTCGGGTCGATTATGACCAGGCGCAAAGCATCCCCCACGATGAGGCGGCCCTGGCCGATTACCTCGATTACGTGCGCCGTTTGGCCCGCGATGACCGTCTTGATGGCACGTATGCATTTATTATTGGCAGCAGTTACAACGTGGCCCTTAACAGTCAACAAGGCGTGATCGCGCCGGACCAGTACGCCCGTGTTTTTAATGGCTATGGCACGGCCGTTACCGATCAAGACAACGTGTTAGCCGTCGTTCGCGCCGAAAACCCGGCCCTGCGCGTGCTGGTCGGGCCGGTTCAGCCCTGGGTGCTGGATATGGATGGGGAACGGCCGTTTGCCATTGACGTGCCCTGGCTCAACTATTTCCACACCCTGGTCGCTGCCCTTGACGAAGCAGCGCGAGAACGCGCCGCCGCCGGCATTGCCCAGGCTGCACCCGATGGATTTGCGATCCAGGCCCCCGGCAATCCTGATTCGCCCAAGTTAGAGGATGGGAAACGGCCGTTAGAACCTGGCTTAGACTTGCTCAGTCAACAGTGGAATGGCGCACAAATCGGCTTCCGCGTCTACCAGGATTGGCTGACCGTTATCAACAGCACACCCACAACTCGGGGCCAACCCGTCTACATCACCGCCAGCAATACCTTTGGCGCTGACCACACCGGATCACCGGCTGCCAATTATCCATCCGGTTGGCTAACAGCCGCACTGGCCGAAATCAACCAACAACCCCAAATCTACGCCCTGTGCTGGTTTGTCGATGATTTCAATTATGATCAACAATGGCAAGCCTTCAGCCTGTCCAATCCACAGGGCGCAATGACGGATGCGGCGGCCGAATTTAATGGGTTGTTAAGTGGGGAAAAGTAGCAGCGTGGCAAAGCTACTTTTTCACTTTGCAATCTTGCAGCCTTGCCACTTCCATTGGAACCATTTCACCCCATCCATCGTCTTAACCAGCATAAACGCCTAACCTGACTTTGGAGGATGACCATGAAACGCTTGATAATTGCACTGATTTTGTTGTTGATGGTAACGGCCGTACTCACCGCCTGTGGTGCTTCTGAACCAGAAACAGCTGAAGAACCCGCCGTCGAAGAAGCTGGCGGCAGTGAAAATCCCGTCTCTGCCACCGGCAGCGAACGGACCGGTGACGAACCACCCGCCCCACCCGAAGACGGCCGTAAAGTAGAAGTTACCCGTGTCACCACCGAGACTGTCGTCGAAATGGGAGAATCTTTTGCTGGCGAAGCCGAAGCCGAAGCTGCCCTGGCCTCCGCCCCGATGGCAACACCTGCTCCGGCGGCCGAATTGGGTGATCGGGCCGAAACCAGTGCCGCCGATACCGGCTTAACCCTCGACCAAAACAGCCGCCTCACCGCCGGTGAAGTAGACGACAACGCCCAATGGGACGATTATTTGCTCTATTTGCGAGATTACAACGGCGCGCGTGTGGAGCGCGTTGACATCGGCGAACGCCATCAAATTTGGGTACAGGACAGTCAGGACCAGCCTGTTGTTGGTCAAGAGGTGGTCATCACCGCTAATGGCGAACCGGTTGCCACATTACGTACGCACAGTGACGGCCGTGTCTACTTCTTCCCCCGCGCCTATACCATCCAGGCCGATGAGTACCGGGTTGACGTGATGGATGTGTCTTTCACTATCCCGGCCAATGCGTCGCAGCGAGAATGGTTTGTGACGGTTGATAATGATGGGGTTGGGGAAACGGCCGTCAACCTCGATATCCTCTTCCTCATCGACGCCACCGGCAGCATGTCCGATGAAATCAACCAACTCAAAGAAAACATCCGCGCCATCTCCGCCCAGATTGATGCTTTGCCCAGCCAGCCCGACGTGCGCTTTGGCATGGTCACTTACCGCGACCGGGGCGATGCTTACCTGACCAACGTCACCGATTTCACGCCCAACGTCGATGAATTTGCCGCTGATTTAGCCCAAGTCTATGCCGATGGCGGCGGCGACTACCCCGAAGATTTGAACCAGGCTCTGTCTGATGCCATCCACCAGCCGGAATGGCGTGCCAACGATACCGTCAGCCTCGTTTTCTTGGTTGCCGATGCCCCGCCCCACCTCGATTACGGCCAGCAAAACCATTACGCCGTGGAAATGTTCCAGGCCGCCCAGCGCGGTATCAAAATTTACCCCATTGCCAGCAGCGGTCTCGATTCCCAGGGGGAATACATCTTCCGCCAACTGGCCCAGATCACCGGAGGTCGTTTCATCTTCCTGACCTATGGCGCAGAAGGTCCCGGCAGCACCGGCACCGAAACCGAATTCGAGGTGTCCGATTACACCGTTTCATCACTGGATGCGCTTGTCGTTAAAATAGTGGAAGAAGAACTGGCCCACCTGCAATGACATAACCGTAGAACAAGCTGCCAGCTTGTTAGCAATCTAGCAGATTGCCCCACGAATAGACGTAAAACGGGAGATTGGCTATCAACCAATCTCCCGTTTTTTCTAACTAAAGTAAGCTTACTAATGATAGTAGTTCGGAAATAGAGCACCTCCTAATCTGGCAAAACAAAACAACTGTTTTACCTAGAGTAACGCTACATCCTGATAAAGGCTGACGATCAAATAAAATACGAAAAACATCGTCAGCTTGGAGCGGTAAAGTAACTACTTCGCTGTTTTTTAGAACCCGCTCCTAAGGGGTCATCCACAAATAAGTTATCGGAATTGGTGGATGACCTTCGAGTAACCGTCCTTCCCAAAAGGGAAGTAATTATTGGACGGTTACTAAGAGAAAATGAAAACAAAAAAGCTATCGTTATTTGGTGCCCTCGTGAGTAAATATTAATTTATTATTTAACAACTGGGGGTAATCCCTGAATTACTCGCCAAGTTGTCTTATTTACTCAAATCGTTTGGCTCACGGCGATCCACCTTTTTAATACGGTAGCTTTATACTTATATCCTAGCAGATTTTGCCGCCAATTGGAAGGTCCCAAAGGTCATGGTTTTGATTTTTCGCATCTTGAAAAACCGCCCAGAACAACGATTGCGTGTATGCTTGGTGACAAACCGATTGCTTGATTGCCGAATTTTACGGCCGTTCATACAACTCAACCAGTACTCCTCCCGTCCCTTTCGGATGGACAAACGCGATTTTTGTACCGTGCCGGTCAACAGTCAGTTCCTCATTAATGAGCGGGATATCAAATGACTTCAACCGGGCCAGCATTGTCACAATATCATCCACCTCAAAGCAGATGTGATGAATGCCGGGGCCGCGCTTTTCCAGGTAGCGGGCCACGCCGCTGGCCTCATCTATTGGACGCAGCAGTTCAATATCGCTTTCACCAACCGGTAAAAAAGCCACATCTACCGCCTGCTCCGGTACTTCTTCCACCCGATCCAATTCCAGTCCCATCGCATCTACCCAAAAACGATTGGCCTCTGCCAAATCAGGCACAACAACAGCAATATGAGCGATTTTTTTGATCATACTAGAAAAGTCTCCAAGTCGTTGACATGATTGGGGCAAATTATTCGTTCACAGGCAGTGTTAGTTCCCACATATCATTGCGGGCAAATTCATCTGATCCGCCAAAGATTACCACACTTTCACGTTTGAGATCATAAAACATTACGTGCCCGTGGCGCGCAGTTGGCGATAGAGGTAAATTTAACTTTCGCCACACTTGTCCTTCCAACAACCACGTATCATCAAAATTATGCCCTTCACCGACGCCGCCAAACATTACCACATGCTCTTTTGCTAGATCGTAAGCTAAACCTTCATGGTGTCGTTCTGGTGGTTCAGCATCTGATTGCAATCTTGACCAAGTATCACCTTGCCACATCCATATCCGTGCAGAAAGAATGAAATTGAGCGCCTCGTAGTAAACCATATCATGCCCACTGCTTGGTTGCGGGTTCTCAAGCGAAACAGGAATCCACTCTGCGCCATCCCATTTCCAAGCATCGTAAAAAAAATCACCCTCGCCAGAAGTCCCGCCATAAAGTACTATGCCGCTGCTCTGAGGATCATAGACCATGCTGTGACAACATCTGGCCTGAGGGATGGTTTGTGGATACTGCTGTTCCCATTGTTCACCATCCCACACCCATGTGTCGCCCAAATCTCCGCTGGCATTATGCCCTCCGAAAAGAACTACGATGCCCCGCACAGGGTCATACGCCATTGCGTGTTTAACGCGACCAGGGGGACTTTCAGTGGGTAAACGCTGCTCCCAATTCGTTCCATCCCATTCCCAAGTACCATCTTTGTATTCCCAGTTAGATGTGTGATTTTCATATACATAACCACCAAACAAGACAACCCGCCTCCGGTTTATATCGTAAGCGATTTCTCCTTGTGTTCGTGGCAGCGGACTGTTTTCTGTCGCTATGGGACGCCACCCAGTATCAGGAATATACATAGCCTGTACTAAACCGGCGGTTAGCAAGAGCAGCCACGCTATGACGCAAACCATCGTCGCTCTGTGTGCGAATTTTAAGCGCCAGGAGGGGGTATCTGATGAAGGCGCGGCGATGGGCTGACTTGCCGGTAACGTGCGCGTTAGCGCCAATCCCAAAATGCCGGAACCAACAATATACAACGCAAACTCTATGGGATAAGCTGCGCCCTCTGTCAGATTGATAAAACGAACTAAGTTCGAACTAAGATCAAAAATCGTGCCCCTTAGGTGGATGAAACTGATAACCATCCACAAAATCAGGGCGTGGAAAGCCGATAATCTTCGCAAAGCCAGGTATATAGCTAATGAGTAAACGGCCGTAACGCCCAAAAATACTAGAGGGTGGATAGCTAATAGTTGTTGAATCCACAGAACATTGCTGATGGCCTGATCAAAATCTATCCAATACGCAGTTGGCTGCCCGATCAAGATAAGATAAAAGCTGGTAACAACTATCAAGAGTGCAAATATAATTAGTAGACCAGGTAAATGAGGCGGTGAAAATAATCGTTCCCTCAAGGAATACGGGTTTCTTCTCGATTCAGTCATTTGTTTCCTCACCTTACAAAGAACAATAGATTAGTCGCCATCGGGAAGTGAAAGTTCCCACATATCCTCAAGGACATTCTCGTCATCATACCCGCCAAAAATTATGACCTGTTCTTGGCTAGAATCATAAAACATCATATGCCCCCAACGCGCTGTTGGCGTTAGCGGTGTATCAATTTTCTGCCAACGTAACCCTTTCAACGACCAGGTGTCGTTAAAAAACTCTCCGTCTTGTACGCCGCCGAACATGACAAGTCGCTCGTTTGTAGAATCATAAATTGCTTTAGCGCTGCCTCGTTGGCCAGGCGCTTCTCCTCCAGATAGGGATTCTGCCCAGCGCTCACCTTGCCATACCCATGTGCCGCCAGGGTATCCACTGAGGAATGCAACAATACGAGAAGAAGCCTGGTCATAGGCCATAACAAACCCACTGGCTACAGGACTAGTCGTCTCAAAAGAAATTTGGGTCCATTGTTGACCATCCCATTCCCAGGCATCATTAAAGAATGTTCCCATTCCATCATAGCCGCCATAAAGCACAACCCGTCCACGCAGTGGATCATAAATCATTTTATGGCCCCTTCTGGCAAGGGGACTGTTTGATGGAAGGAGTTGATGCCATTGCTCTCCATCCCACTGCCAGGTATCACCTAGAACGCTGCCTTGATTTTCTCCTCCAAATAAAATTACAACTTGTTGTTTCTGGTCATATGCCATAGCAATATCGCCGCGCTCTGACGGCGTTTCTTGGGGAGATAGCTGCTGCCAATCGGAGCCATCCCATTCCCACGTTTCGGTTACGTACTGCCATTGAGCGTTAGACCCGCCGAAAAGAACCGCTTTTCCTCGATGAGAATCAAAAACGATCTCTCCGCCGACACGCGGGCCTGGCGAATGATCCGGTGTAATGGCCAGCCAGCCAGATGCAGGCGTATTCATTACGGCAAGCAAACCGGCAGCTAAAAGGAGTAGCCATATCGCTGCGACGCCAACGGCCACTTTAGGTAAGGTTTTCGGCTTCAATTGTGAAGGCCGCGCTGTCTCTTTTGTAGAAAGTAGCCCCCGCGCTGCACTCCATCCCAAAAGGCCGGCAAAAGCGATTGATAAAAATGTGTATAGGATGTATTCGGTGGGGTATGTAAGGGGTAGCTGTAAATTTAGCGCATGTCTGGCCCAACTAAGGGCATCATTAATATGGATGAAATTTACACTACTCCACAAAATTAAGGCTGGCGTACGAGACAAGCCATCTAAAAATAATCCGATGACAATTAAGTAGATGGTTGTGACGCCTACATAAAGTAATGGATGGATTGCTAACATTTGTTTTACCCAAGGGGTATCAACATAAGCGAGACTGTAATCTATCCAATACTCAGGCGGCTGACCAATCAAGAAGAGAATAGTGTTGGTGATAATGACTAAAAGGGTAAATCCTACGAGTCCTCTGGGCAGATAGGGCGCTGAAAAGACGCGCCGCCCGATGGCAGGAAGAATACGGGTTTCTCTGAGATCGATCATAATAGCACCAGTGGAATCAGCTAACTAAGCTGTTGCTCTCCCTTAGAAACTGCACAGATCAAACGTTAAACAGATAGCAATAATGCTACTCGTTTTCTCTAAAAAACGCCAAAATTTATTACATTTCAAATCCAGGCTTATACTCGCCCCAAACCTCACGCAGGGTGTGGGAAATTTCACCCAGCGTCATGTCATTTTCGACGCAGATGATAAAGAGGGGCATGAGGTTTTCGTTGGATTGAGCCGTGGTGGCTAATTGGCTGCGGAGTTGGGCGACACGGCCGTTATCTCTCCTCTCCCGTAATTCTGCCAAACGCTGCCGCTGGGCTGCCTCAATGGCCGGGTCCAACTTCAATGTGTCAATCCGCAGCTCCTCCGTCTGGGTAAACTGGTTAACGCCAACTACAATTTCTTGTTTGGCGTCCAAATCTTTCTGGAAGCGATAAGCCGCCTCCTGGATTTCTTGCTGCACGTATCCCGATTCAATCGCTGCCAACATACCGCCCATCTCGCTAATGACATCCAGATACTGCGTGGCCCGATCTTCTAGTTCATCGGTTAGCTGCTCAATGTAGTAGGAACCGGCCAATGGGTCAATCGTATCCGCCGCGCCGCTTTCGTGGGCGATGATTTGCTGAGTACGTAGGGCGATTTGGGCCGCTGCCTGGGTGGGTAAGGCCAGCGCCTCGTCACGGCTGTTGGTGTGCAGACTTTGCGTGCCGCCCAGGATGGCGGCCATTGCTTGCAGCGCCACGCGCACCACGTTGTTTTCCGGCTGCTGGGCGGTGAGGGTGCTGCCGGCTGTTTGGGTATGGAAGCGCAGTTTCCAGCTTTTGGGATCTTTGGCGGCAAACCAGTAACGCATGATTTTGGCCCATAGACGGCGGGCGGCCCGAAATTTGGCCACTTCCTCCAGAAAATTGTTATGGGCATTAAAGAAAAAGGAAATTTGCTGGGCGAACTGATCTACATCCAGTCCGGCGTCAATGGCCGCCTGGACGTAAGCAATGCCATTGGCCAGGGTGAAAGCAATTTCCTGTACGGCCGTACTCCCTGCCTCACGAATATGATAACCCGACACCGAAATCGTATTCCAACTGGGAATCTCGCGGCTGCAAAAATCGAACACATCGATGATGAGCCGCATCGAGGGCTTGGGCGGGAAAATGTAGGTGCCACGCGCAATGTATTCTTTGAGGATGTCGTTTTGAATCGTGCCCCGCAGTTTGTTGATGGGCATACCCTGCCTTTTGGCTACAGCGATGACCATCGCCAGCAAAACGGCGGCCGGGGCGTTGATGGTCATGCTGATACTGACCTTATCTAACGGGATGCCGTCCAACAGAATGGCCATATCGTCCAGGCTGGGAATGCTGACTCCCACTTTGCCCACTTCACCCAGCGCCATCGGGTCATCGCTGTCGTAGCCAATTTGCGTGGGCAGGTCGAAGGCGATGGACAACCCGGTCTGCCCCTGAGCCAGGAGGAATTTGTAGCGTTCGTTAGATTCAACGGCCGTGCCAAAGCCGGCATACTGGCGCATCGTCCAAAACCGGCCGCGATACATCGTTGGCTGTACGCCGCGCGTAAATGGGAATTGGCCGGGGAACCCCAGCTTCTCGTTATAGTCGGGATCGGGATCAGTTGGCACGTAAAGCCGTTCGACAGGGATTTCGGAGCGGGTCTCAAACTGTTCGCGTCGCTCCCGGAAGCGGTCTAAAGTTGGTTTAACTGCGTTGTCTTCCCATGTTTTTTTGTCGTTTTGTATTGAGTCCATATATTTCAAACCTGATTGTAAAGCGTCTTAATGGTTACACCTGATTAATGATTGCTTGCAGCCAGGCCGCTTCGGCCTGCTGAACGCCGGTTGGCATTTGAGTAGACAAACTGGCCAGGGCAGCCTGAGCCGTCGTGTGGGCGCGGGCAATTTGGCCCTCGGCCAGCAAAACAGCTGCTTCGGCGCGTAAATGCTGGGGTTGATTGGCCAGGTTTTGCCGGATCTGCGCCAATCTTTGCCGGGCCTGGACGGCATCATGCAGATACCGGGCGCTGAAATACACTTTTTCCCAGACAAGGCGCACCTGTGTACCCGGTATCCAGGTGGGCTGGATGGCGATGGCTTCTTCCAGCCAGCGATTGGCTTCAGCGATACGGCCGTTATCCAATGCCCATTGGTACGCCAGCAGCCGCGCATTTTGCCCGTCCTGAGTGTGGTCAAAGCCCTGCAGCGCCTGGTGAATGAGCACCTCATCCCAATCGCGTGGCCGCTGCCCGCGCTGATCCGCGCCATACAAAGCAGCCAGCGCACACCAGCGGTCTGCCTCCGGTCCACCGCACAGCAAACTGACAATACGGCCGCCGTCGGCCGGCTGTCCGCTGTAATACGAGCCGGGTTTGATAGAGGAGAGGAAATAAATCGTGCCGAAAACAGCCAGCAGCGCCACCCCTTCTGCGGCCCAGGCAATGTTATTAATAAAATAAACGTCGGCCCGCCAGTGCAAAAAGAGCATCCCGGCCAGCAGTGCCTGTACCAGACTGGCCAACGGTCCGCCCAATGTAAAAATGAGCAGGCGGCGCGGCAGATTGCGGCTGTCATCGGGAATGCTGCCGGTCAGACCGTTGAAGATAGCAGCGCTTTTATGCCAACCCAGGTGCAGTTTTCCCCCTTTGCGGCTAAGACAAAACGGCCCAACGATGAGTAAATGAAAGCGCAGCCTGGCCAGTTTGCCGGCCAGCAAGTGACCCAGTTCGTGAATGAGCGTGGTGAGGAAAAGGGTGAGGAGTACGGCCGTTACCAATCGCCAAAAACCACCCAATAAACCAACATCCCGCGTACGTAAAATATGAAACTGAAATGATGCACTGCGCGTTTGCGCCAAAAGCCAAAACAACAGACCATAAATCACGCCATTCAACAACAGCGACCACAGCTTTACCAACCAGGATGGCCGGGGCAGTGTCGGTTGGCGCAGCAGTTTAGAATCCATTTTCATCGTATTAATCGTTATGGCTGTTTAGCAAAGAGGGGCACAATTGTGCCCCTCTCAACAATTATAACCGGAAAAGCTGATGGCTAAAGTAAATCAGCGACCGTTTCCTTTTCACTGCGCAGTTCGGCCAGCGTCGCGGCTATCTTTTCTTTGGCAAAATCGCTCCACGTCAACCCTTGAACGATGGAATAACCACCTTGGCCATCACTGCGGATGGGGACAGAAAAAACCAATCCTTCATCAATGCCATAACTGCCATCCGAAGGCACGGCACAGGAGAACCACTGGCCTTCCGGCGTTACCTTTTCCATGCTCTTAACATGGTCCAGCGCCGCATTGGCCGCCGAAGCAGCGGAAGACGCGCCCCGTGCCGCAATGACAGCCGCTCCACGCTTTTGTACAGTGGTGATAAATTCGCCTTGCAGCCATTCCAGGTCAGTGATGACTTCGGTCAACGGTTTGCCGTTAATTTTGGCATTCTCAAAATCCGGATACTGAGTGGCGCTGTGGTTGCCCCAAATCGTAACGTTGCTAACATCGTTGACCGTCACGCCGGCTTTTTCGGCCAGTTGCGAGTAGGCGCGATTTTGGTCCAGATGGGTAAGCGCCGCAAAACGCTCGTTGGGAATACCTGAGGCATTGCTCATGGCAATGAGCGCGTTGGTGTTGGCCGGGTTGCCGACGACGATGACACGCACGTCAGCAGCAGCTTTGGCGGCAATGGCTTTGCCCTGACCGGTAAAAATCGGCCCGTTTTCACGAATCAAATCGCCGCGTTCCATACCTTTCGTGCGCGGTTTCGCGCCCACCAGGATAGCCCAATTCACCCCGTCAAAAGCGACTTCCGGATCATCGGTAACAACAACATTTTCCAGCAAGGGAAAGGCACAGTCGTTTATTTCCATCACGACGCCCTCTAGTGCTTTTAGGGCTGGTGTAATTTCCAGCAAATGCAAGGATACCTTGGTGTTAAGACCAAATACTTCACCGGAAGCCAGACGGAAAAGCATGGCGTAGCCAATATTACCGGCGGCGCCGGTTACAGCGACTTTTACAGATTTTCTTTCCATGATAAATCTCCTATGTTGCTTGAAATTCGGCCGATCACTGGCTAAATTGATAATTGAATCGGTCGAATTGGTTTGGGAAACAGTTTGGTTTTTAATGGGATGCTTGCCATATGACAATACCCATGTTTATTATCAGTCCATTGGCATATTCTGGCAACTGGTTTTACGGTCTGGGGCTATTCCGTGTCGGGGACAATCCAGTTGTTGACCCAATCGGCAGCACGGGGCATGCCGCTGGCAAAGGCCGCCTGTTTGATAGCATTTAGATCAACCGGAACGCGGCGCAGCTCAATGTTGACGACGTTACTTGTCCAGTTGAGAATGGCGTATTCGGCCCAGGGCAGCAAACGAGGTTCGCCAGTGAAGGGCATTTGCTCAAAGGGCATACCGACGCTGCCTACGTTGACGATGGTTTGTCCACGGTGCTGGCGCAGCATCTGGACGTGGGTATGGCCGCAAACCATAACGGCGGCTTTATGGCCGGTAAGCATTTCATCCAGCTCAGCGGCCGGGGTGGTAGCTAGAATGTTGTCGATATTTGATTTGGGCGACCCATGGAAACATAGCAGGCTGGATCCGTTTTCGAGGGGGACCTCAAGCAGCGGCCGAAATGTGCGTAAATAATCAAAATCCGAGGGACGCAATTGCTGGGCACACCAGTTGATGGTGTCGGCAAACCAGTCCAGATTCATGTAGGTACGGCTTAAATCGGGTTTGAGGAGAAAGGTGTCGTGGTTGCCCAGGACGACTTTAAGATCGAGTTCAAGCAGGCGATCCATGACCTGGCGCGGTTGGGGGCCAAGTGTAGCCACATCCCCCAGACAGATGATTTGATCGATGGGTTCGTGTTCCAGAGCCTTTAATACAGCTTCGAAAGAAATGAGATTGCCGTGTATGTCAGAGATTAGGGCGATACGCATGTCGCCAGTCCTTCCTGATGCGATGGTTTGTGTCGATGCTTAGCACAAATTGTATTATTGTTGTCGCTGTCGCACCACTTCGTACAGTAATAATGCCGTTGCTACTGATAAATTCAAGCTGTCAGCGATGCCGTGCATCGGAATCATCACTTGCTGGTCGGCGGCATTGAGCCATTCGTCGCTGAGTCCATGGGCTTCGCTGCCCATGACGATGGCAACGGGGGCAGTCAGGTCAACGGCCGTATATCGGGTGGCAGCCGCCGGGGTTGTGGTAATGATTTGGATCCCGTGCTGCCGCAGCCACTGGATAACCTGGGCATTACTATCACTCACCACCGGAACGGAAAATATCGTACCCAGGCTGGCCCTTATTACATTTGGATTGTGCAAGTCGGTGCTGTCGATGTCACCATGGGCAAGTATAACACTTTCTGCGCCGGCGGCATCTGCTGTGCGTAGAATAGCGCCCAAATTACCCGGTTTTTCGACGCCTTCGACAACAACGAAAAATGATGGCGTACGGGGAAACGACAACGCATCAAACGTACATTCCCAGTAGGGGATGACTAGCAGAAGACCGCCGCTGTCTTCGCGGTAAGCCATTTTGGCAAATACGTCGGATGTTACTTCGTAGACTGTGGTTTGGGGAAGTTGGTAGAGGAGGGAAACGGCCGTGCCAGCTTCTGTTTCTATTACCAGTTCAGGGCAAATAAATGCTTCATGGGGTACAACCCCCTGCTGTAAGGCCCGCAGCACCTCCCGTCCTCCTTCAACTACGGTGAGCCGTTGGGTGTCACGGTGCCGCCGCTGGCGCAGCTTGACAACATTTTTGATCCGCTGGTTTTGCAAACTTGTAATGAGCACGAATTTGGGCCTTTTGATTTTTGTGCTGTGTGAAAAGGTAAACGGAAATCAAACAGGAACCACGACAAGGTATCAGGGAGATAAATTGTTGGTAAGCATAATAAAACCCGGTTCCATCACTTGATTGGTGATGGCGTCCTGGTAGTCCCGGGCAAAAAACTGCAAAATGTGCTGAAAAACCACATCATAAAATGGTTTCAGTTCATCTTGTTTCCCTTGTTTATCTTCATGAATACGGATTTCTTTGCTTTGGGGTCCTAATTTCACAACAAAATGCGGGCCTGCTTTTTTAATGAAAAAACTCATCAAAAATGGGAGCGGATGCGATCCTCCCGGTTCTTCGGCTCTTAGTTCGACCCCGAAATGCCAGAACGACTCGTCATCCATGCGCATAGCGCCGGCCAGCGCATAAAATCGGTTGTTGGGGTTGAGTTCTTCGCCCAGCGGGATGTAGGTGATTTCCTGATCGTGCGGCCATTCAAAATAATCGATAATGCCGTCAACTAAATTGCGGGCAAAATCGCGGCATTCGACTTCATATTCCAGAAAACGGCGGCGGGATTGCTGATAAGCACGGCATACTTCTTCAAATTTGGACATTAGCCCTCTCTTTTTTTACCAGAGATAATTAATTGACACTTTATTCGATTTTAATTGGTTTGGCAAGCGCCGATAAGGTGTTTTTTGTTAAGGCTTACGGATTGAGTAACGGCCGTTCCCGGTGAAAACCTGTTGCTGCTTGATAAGCTCTGGCCACCGCCAAGATGACAGCCTCGTCATACAGCTTCCCGGTGAAGGTTATGCTGCTGTTGGGAATGCCGTCAGCCGACAAACCATTGGGAACCACAACAGCCGGATGACCGGTGAGATTAGTGAGCAGCAGGTTGTCGCCACCCAACGAAGGGGCGACGTACAGGTCAACTTTTTCAAACAAGGTCGCCATTTCTTGCATCACCAGGGTGCGGATGCGGTTGGCCTGGATGTATTCAACGGCCGTGATCAACCGCGCCTGCCGGAACACATTGGGCCAGGCATCCTGTGACTGCCGCGCCAGCAAATCGTCCTGATTGCTGCGGGTTAATTCATCAAAGGCAGCGGCGGCTTCGGCATGCAAAATGAAGTTCAGCGCTTCCATGGGGTAATCGGGCAGTTCGATGGGAATGAGGCTGGCTCCCATCTGGCGTAGGGCATTCAATGTGGCGTCATCGGCAGCTTTGTTATCACGTTCCTTATCGAAAGCAGATTTGACATAGCCGATACGCAGCTCTGTTATGTCAATTTGTGATGACCATGTGAAGGGTTGGGTAACGGCCGTGACATCCACCCCATCGGCCCCATGAATCGCGCTAAAAACCAGGGCGCAATCCTCAACCGAACGGCAAATGGGACCAATTTTGTCCATGCTCCAACTCAACGCCATCGCCCCGGCCCGGCTAACCCGGCCGAAAGTGGGCCGCAGCCCGGTCACACCGCAGCGATTGGCCGGTGAAACGATGGAGCCATGCGTCTCTGTACCGATGGCGAAGCCGACCAGCCCCGCCGCCGTGGCTGCCGCCGATCCGGCCGAGGAACCACTGGAACCTTCGGTCAGATTCCAGGGGTTTTTGGTCTGGCCGCCAAACCAAACGTCGCCCCAGGCCAATGCACCCATCGTCAGCTTGGCCACCAGGACCGCTCCGGCTTCATCTAATCGCTGAACGACGGCGGCATCTTCGTCAATCATCTGATCCTGGTAGGGCGCAGCGCCCCAGGTGGTGGGATAGCCTTTGACGGCCAGTAAATCCTTTGCACCCCAGGGAATGCCGTGGAGAGGGCCACGGTAACGGCCGTTCGCCATCTCCTCATCGGCTCGTTTGGCCTGGGCCAGCGCCCGCTCCTCGGTCAGGGTGACGACGCACTGCAACTGCGGATCGTACCGTTTGAGTCGGGCCAGGTACATCTCGGTCAACTCCAGCGACGTGACCTGCCGTGACCGCAGCAGTTGGGCCAGGTGGGTGACGGGCCAGAAAGCGACTTCTTCGAGGGGGAACGGCCGTTGCGGCACAGGGATATGGTCAAGGGAGATTGGGGAGCGAGAGACTAGAGAACTGGGGATTGGAGACTGAGGGGCGAATTGCAGTGCCGGGGGAACACTGTTTGCCAGCGAAACTTCACGCAGTTTTGCATAATCGTCCCGGCGCTCAATGACGCCTTTCAACATCAGATCCCGTTCGCTTTCGGTAAACGCGAGTCCGGCCAGTTTTTCCGCTTCGCTTAATGTTTCGGAAGTGATTTCGGATGGGTCATTCATTGTTTCTCTCTCGTTTAAGATAATCGCCAGGCCTCTGGTGCGATCTCGCCATAGGCAATTTGCCTGGCTCCCAGGAATTGGGTCAGTTCTTCGATGGCCTGCCGGAGGGCGGTGCGAACTGTTTTGGTTTGCGGTGCGCCCGGTTCGGCATGGATGGCGTGAATATGCAGCGTCTTCGTTTTGCGATCCATCTGGGGGTCAACCCGGCCGACCAACTGCTCGCCATGCAAAATGGGCATGACGTAGTAACCGTATTTGCGCTTGGCCTTAGGTGTGTAAATTTCGCTGCGGTAGTAAAAGTCAAACAGTAGTTCGGTGCGATCCCGGTCGCAAATGAGGTTGTCGAATGGGGAAAGCAGGATTGTGCGCGGCTGCCAGCCGCCATTTTCTAATTGTTCCAGCAGTGGCAGGGTGTCGCTGTGGATGTACCAGTCGCCGGGCAGGTTTTGGATGTGGATGGGGTGGATACGGCCGTCACTCACCAACCGCTCCATCACCTTTGCCAATCCGGGGTAACGGCCGCGAATAAAATGATTTTCAATCTGTTTCGCCGTCCCCACCCCCAGCGCCCGCAGCGACTTCTGCGCCGCTTCATACACCACCTGTTCCTGTGACCACGGTTCGTGATCCATCCACTGTGGCAAATGGCGTTCGGCCAGCGCCCACTGCTTTTTCAGCCCAAACCCATCACCAAAACGGCGCGACACCATAATTTCGCCCCGCTCCCACATAAATTGCAGCATAATGGTCACATTGCGGTCGTTCGTCCAGCCGCTGGACGGCCAGGGTTCCACAATGCGATTTTCCATCTCCGTGTGCAGCAGCGGGCCACGCTGTGCCAGTTCTTCCAAAATGTATTGGCGGAAGGGCTGGTTCTTTTTCAGCCATTTGCGAACACGCTTTTCCCAGTTGGAATCACCAGCCGCATAGTTGGCCATGTGCGGCTGATGCAGTGGGAAATCTTCTGTCAGGACGATGGAAGCGGCGTGTGCCCAATATTCAAAGAGGAGTTTGTCATCCCAGAGCAGGGTCTCCAGGTCGGCAACATCGTACTTACCCAGGCGGCTCCACAGCACCAGCAGTGGGCTGCGAGCCACCACATTGAGGGGATCGATTTGCAGACAGCCTAATTGGCGAATCATGGCCAAAATGGCCGAAGAGTCGGGTGTTTTTTGCGGTTTGCTCAACTGTTGGCTGGCAACAGCTAATTGGCGAGCAGTTGTTAGGGAGATAGTAAGGTTCATGTGCGTATCATAGCTGTCAGGGAATGATAAGACAACACAAATATAGGTAAAAGGGATGGGGCAATGCCCAAAACGACCTGAGCCGCACCACTTGTGAAAACTCGCGCAAGTTGGCGTTGACAGTCCTAGTACCCCCGTA
>JBNKZT010000034.1:0-28309 GCA_050301775.1 Promineifilaceae bacterium (SeqCode) | reverse complement strand
GCGTGGCGTAGCTCCAAAAACTGCCGGTCGCGCCGCTCCACAGTTCGATGTAGCTGCTGTTGTCGTCAGTCCAATAAGCCGGGGAAAGTGCGCCTGGCCCGAACAGCTTGGTTCCGGCCGGCCAGCCGGGGGTGTAGGCACGGACGATGCCCTGGTCGGCGGCGTGATCGTAAACGCCGCTGAAACCGTGAGAAACTGCCGTAACAAAAAAGCCCAGGTAGCCGTTCCAATTACCATACCAGCTCAGGTCACGGCCGTTATAAATGGGCCAGTTCATCGGGCTGCCGGAACCAGGTACGCCGCCGTCATTGGTCGAGTGAACGATCACTTCGCTGGCCGGAAAGATAAATTGGGTCTGGTCAGAAACGGCGTTACCGCCCAGGGTGAGCAAGGCATTGAGCCAGAGTTGGTAGGGATGGGCTACGGCCGTGTTGTTGCGGGCAAAAGGCTGGATGGTGACATAAGCGTGGCCGGCATCCAGCGAAATCGTTGCCCCCGCTTTCATGCCGGTATGGTCATCCACATCGCTGACGGTGACGGAGAGGCCGTAAGCCGTCGAGCCGGTGCTGACCTGCCAGGGCCGCCATTCGTTGAGACCGTGTTCGTCTACCGGGAAAGCCCACTCGATGCCGCCGGCGGACAGCCACCAGCCGCGGTAGCCCCAACTGGTCGGTTTGATAACCGGGTTGGCGTAGAGCAGTTGACGGCCTGTGGCTTTGTCACGCCACTGGTAGATGCGGCCGCCTAATTCGGGCAGAATGGTGACGGCGACGAAGCCGTTTTCCAGGACGATGGCCCGGTAGGTGCGCGGCGACGGCGGCCCGACCAGCGCCGGGTCAAGGCGCGGATAGGGGTAGATGGGGTCGTCAGGCGCGGTGGGCAGGAAGGCGGCTTCGTAGTTGTAAGTGGGGATGGTGATGCTGGTTTCGTAGATAGTCGGCTCGGCTGCGCCTACGGGCGGCGGCGGCAGGGAGGTGACGGCGATGGTTGTGGCAGCGGCCGTTTCGGCAGCCGGCGGCGCTGTCGTGGCGGTGGGTGGGATGGGGGCCGTTTCAGAGGGCGCGGTGGTGGGGGGAACGGCCGTTACCGCTGAGGCGATTGTCGTTGTTGGCATCGCCGGGGCCGGTTCAGATGTGGGCACAGCGGTGGCTGTCTGCGGTGAAGTCGTTGGCTGCGGTGTGGTCGTGGGGAATGGGGTAGATGTGGGTGGCGGAGATTGGGTTCGTGTAGCCACAATGGGGATTGTGATGACGGTAACAGCATGGGTTGGCGGGTGTTGAATCGGTTCTAGTTCTGGCGGCGCGGCGCAAGCTGCCAGTGCCAGCCACAAAAACCCCAAAACTACCGGCCACTTACTCATCGCCATGTGCCGTTGTTGTAGAAGATGTAGAAACGGCCGCTGCCTGTCTGCAAAATGGTACCGTTGCTAAAATCCTGTACGGTCCCGCTGTCAGCCCACTCACCCTCGGTGGCGCTGCCTAACCCATTGCGTACCGCGTCGTAGCTGCACCAAATTTTGCCGAATCCGCGTTGGGGCGTGGGAGGGCTTTCCTGTGTGCCGCAGGAGAATGATGGGTCGCTTTCCTGCCAGATGTCGGCGTAGGAGGCCCAACTGCCGCTGCTGTACAAAACGTAGATGCGATCACTGTCTTGCCGCCAGAACATGCGCCCGCTTTGAAACGCCTCCTGGGCCAGGGCAACGCCGGTTTTGGCGGCAGCCGCAGCGCAGCCCAACCGGGTATCCCAGGCGCCGGCCAGGGCGCTGTTGACGGTGATGGCACACGGCGTTGGCGCAGCTGAGGTATTGGTCGGGATCGGAGTCGGCGGTGTGGTGCTGGTGGGAATGAGGGTGGGGGAGGGCGCGATGGTGGGTTCGGTTGTGGGTGTGGGCACGGCCGTGTCGGTAGGAACAGCCGTATCTGTGGTCTCGGCTGTATCGGGAAGTACAGCTTCGACTTCTGTTTCTGCTGCTGTTGGGTCTGGTGTTTCAGTGACGATGGCGGTGACGTAGACGATTTCGGACTCGATGGTTTCGGACCGGGCAGGTGACATATCCGGGATGTCTATTTCTGTGCTGCCATTTCGGTCGCGGAAGATAAAGAAGAGGATAACGGCCGTTACCAAGACGCCAGCGGCGGCGATAACCCAGGTTGGTATGGCGCGCTGCTGTTGTTGGGTTCCCGTGGGAACACGCAGGTAATGTTGACGGCTGATGAGGGAAGCATCATCCATTTGGGTGAGAACGGCCGTAACCTGGGGGTTTGGTCCGGCTGTACCTTCGGCCTGGAGGGCGTAGTCGATAGCCTGGACCATGTCCTCCGCCCGTGGGAAACGCTGCATCGGGTCTTTTTGCATCGCTTTTTCCACTACGTACAGCGTTTGTGGCGTCAAGTCCTGGCGATACTTTTGTAGGGGGAGCGGGTCTTCGTAGGCTTGTTTGTGCAGGACGGCAATCGGTTCGGTGGCTTCAAACGGCCGCAGCCCGGCCAGCATTTCGTAGAGGATAATGCCCAGCGAGTAGAGATCGGAACGGCCGTCTAGCGGTATACCACGCACCTGTTCCGGCGACATGTAATGGGGTGTGCCGATGAGTCCGCCGGTTTGGGTTAGCTTGGTGCTGTCTTGGGCCACGGCGATACCCAAATCAACCAGCACCGGAGTCCCGTCGGGCCGGATCAATACATTGCTGGGCTTGAGGTCGCGGTGGACGATGTGGGCATTGTGGGCCTGGGCCAGCGCCAGCGCAATCTGGCGGGTAATGTTGAGCGCCTGCTCGGTCGTCAGCAGTTTACCTCGCCCGGCCAACTGCTCCAACCTGTCTTCCAGCGAGCCGCCTTCGATGTACTGCATAGCCAAAAATGGCTGCTGGGTGGGCATGAGGCCGGTGCTGTACACCTGGACGATGTTACTGTGTTCCAGCTTGGCGACCGTTTGCGCTTCGCGGCGGAACCGCTCCACAAACTGCGGATCCATCGACAGGGTATCCAGCATCACTTTGAGGGCTACTTTGCGTTTCAGATCAATGTCTTCAGCCAGGTAAACATCGGCCATGCCGCCCCGGGCAATGTGGCTGATGATGCGGTAACGGTCAATTTCTTGGCCGACGAATTTTTCTGTGTCCATAGTTAGCCTCCCCAACTTTAGGTGCCAATCACTTTCGAGCTTACTGATTATATTCTGCTGTGACTCCGATTAAATTGAGCGCCGGGTCCAGAGAACTAATTGTTTCAGTTGATGCCTCGATAGGTTTAATGGCGGTTAAACGGCCGCTGTGGCATTCCGCCGGTAAATCCAGACTCAATAGGTCGATATAGCCGGTGATCTCTTCTGTGATAGGCTCACGCCAAACCGAGTGGGATAGTACGGCCGTATCCGCCACACTACAAGCATGATATCACTCCCTTAAATCCTAGCTTAACACCTACTCTTGAAATGTTTAGTCCATCGTTAAATGGGCTGTATTCATTTTCCTGGAAAATGATTCGATTTCATTCGATTGGACGGAAACGGCCGTTTCCTAGAATCAATCCCAACGAACAACTTCGATCACGTCCCAACCATGTTCATCATTAGTCACCACTAAAATGCCTTCTCCATCTTCCGTCCACGCTAAGATTCTCCCAATTCCATCGGCAGGCACGTGTGTTGATTCCATAGTGTCTAGCGAAACAATCTCAAAAAAACTGTCATTCACAAAATGAGAATCTGACAGCCTATCAACAACGACCAGACGTGTTCCATCCAGTGACCAGAAAAGGTTATATGGATTTGTAATCTTTCAGTTCGCTGATTTTAAAACCACTTTCGCAAATTCAGGCACTAAAGATGTATAAACATCTTCGGTCATGCCGAGTAGCTGCAAAATACGCTTTTGTGTTGGTTTGAGCGGGTTCAGATGCACCCACTCCTTTTCTCCATCATGGATAATTGTCAAGATGATTCCCTTGAACACACCCAATAACGTCTCGGTACGGGGTGTTTTTGTTTTTCGTTTCCTGTTTCCCGCATAAACACCTTGCAATGCGTCCCCTTCTTCAGCCAATTGCTTCCTGACAACGAATTCTATTAGCGTTAGGACGCGCAATGCCAACGATAACAAGCGGATAAGTCCTGTTATCTGGTCTTCTTTCTGCAAGTACATGGGGGTCAATGAAAGCGGTTTCCCTTTCAGACGGCTATAGCCATGCTCGTGCAAATAGGCGTCTCGGTACACATCAACTGCTTTCGAGAGTGACAAGCTGCTTTCGGGCGCATTTGTCGCATACGCTCGCCAGCCGAACAGACGATATGCCGTCTCCAGATTGTCACGCTTCTCTTCGATTTTTAAGTGGAAAACGGTGCTTTTCTCCACTCTTGCGGGACGTTGTTTGTAGGCCCGTATCTGTTTGCAGACGGATTCCTCTGTTATGGTTACTGCCAAATAAGCTTCACACCCATGCGCAGCCAATACAGTCGCCACGCTTGCTTCCAATTCCGCTGCTGTTTCTGGATAGGCATAGCCGCGTCTCCGCTTGCCTAATTTCTCAATGGCAGCGGTTGCTTTTTTTAGCTGCGCCTCCAAGTGCGCCCGCTGTTTCTCAGTATACGCTGGCGATTGCACGACAAATCGCTGTTCTTCCCATTCGTAGATACGCTCTTTGCCATTTGCCTGACGACTATCGCTGTACTTTTCTGTTACCGTAAAGCCTTTGGCTATGACCGTTTTGGTGCCCTTTTCATCTGTGACCAAAACGTCTTCTAATACACGCTCTGCCTCTGGTCGCGCAGCAAACGCCTCCAGGTATTTTGTCATCATCTCGGCATTCACTTGTACTTTGGACAACGGCATCAGGTAATACTCTTCGTGATAAGCCAACTCGCTCCGAATCGCATAGGCGCCCATTTTCGTGTCGCCAACATATAATAACCCTTTCCGACCCCCGACACTCTTCCTCGTTTCCGCTATCACGGGTAGATACAACCCATCATCGGCTTGTTCCCCTGATACCGGGATCGTAACCAGTGGCATTCCTAATGGGTCTAAGGTCGTACTCGCTATTTTCACTTGACCCAGGTCTGGACGATGGTCTTTGCTATGTCCAAATTGTAGCAGCACGCCTTCTGTTACCTGACCGTAGCTGCTGGCCGTTGTTGTATCTATGCGCACGACCTCTAAACCAAGATCGTATACGCGAATAATGCGTTTGTTCACCGCGCATTCGCTTTTCTGCCATGCTTCATCGTCGCTGAGTTTGTTGAGAATGATGGCAAGTTTGTCATCTGTGAAATCCAATTCATTGATTTCGTCTATGTCTAAACTGTACAACAGTGTGCGTTCTCGTTCCGCAACCCACTCCTGAAGGTAGCTCTTACGATGGTCCCCTTCGGAGAGAATATAGGCTAACCACACAGCCAGGATATAACCGATTGCCAATCCTTCCCAATTACCATGTTGTTCATAGTACTCATTGAAAATATCGATGAGGCCCATTTGTTTGATGACTGCTAATAGCAGGGGAATATCGTCTACTTGTTCGTTCTCGATTGCATTTATTTGTTCTATCATGCACGAAGTTTGCAATCTTTTTTACTGTTTTACAAATGGGCGAACCCAGAGTTTGAGAATGGCTTCGCAGGAATTGAAATCCCAGCGGAAAAAGGCATTGATGACTTTGGTGATAATGCGTGCTTCCCGTCCTTTCTCGGCGCTGAGAAAATCGTGACGGACCTGGTAACGGCCGTGCTGCGGCTGTTCCGGATCGTAAGAAAGGCTGATCACCTGGGGGCCGATGGCTAACGAACGGACAAAAACGTCGAAATTATCCAGACCAGCCTGCAAATGCATCAACATTTGCCCCGATTCGTCGTAGGCTTTTGTCAATTCTGCCTCATCACGCACCTGGCTGACGCCGCGCCAGCCACCACCGTCAAATGGCTTCATGAACAACGGGTAGCCAATGTGGTTGGCAATGTCGGGCAGATTGAACATGTCGTGATAGTTAACGGCCGTTCTTCTAAACTTCTCTGTATCCGGGCCGGCTTTGGGCGGGATAAGCCAGGTATCGGGAATATTGAGCCCCAATCGCAGCATCGCGCAGTAAGCCGAATGCTTCTCCATGCTCTGAAACGTAAACGGATTGTTGAGCAGATAAACACCATTCACCAACGCCGCCTTTTTCAACCATTCCCGCGGCTGGTAATGCCAGTAAGCCAGCCGATCAATAACCAGATGATAGCTGGTCGGCGAATTCAACTGGAATGGATGGATACGAATGCGCTCCACATCAATTTGAAACGTCTCGCCACGATAGGTCAACGTCGGCCCCAGCCAGCGTGCCAGCGCCTCTAAGACCGATGGCCAATCTTCTTCGTCCCCCAAAAGCAAGCCAATTTTTCGCTGAATCATCCGAACCTCCTGTAATAAATGGCGGGGATTGGGGGATTAGGGGATAAGATTTAGAAAAAATCCCCGTATCTCCTAATCCCCGCTTTTTAATATTCGCAGCACACCTGACTCATCCGAACCTTTTGCCAAAATGATGGGCGATTTGCTGCCGCCACCAGTACCAATGGTGTTCAACATCGTCGCCCCAGATGTCACGCTCATGGCTGATGCCCTTTTCAACAAACAAATCGGCCAGCCGATGCGTTTCACGCAAACATTTGTCTTCCCAGGCACCCTGGCCGCAAACAAGGGCAATATGGGTATTGCGGCAGATGTGGTCCAGATCACTGCCATGCAAATTATGGACGTAGGCCACCGGATTGTTGAAGTAAACTTCTTGTGAATCGCTGTGGCCGCAAACGGCTTCAATGTCGTAACGGCCGCTCATGCACAGCGCATAATGAAACAGGTGGGGGAATTTGAGGGCAAAGTTAGCAGCATGGTATGCACCCAGACTGGCTCCGGTGAGCGCAATGCGCATGTTCTCGTCGTGGCAGTCAACGCGGATAGCCGGTACTAAATCTTTGACGATAAAATCTTGATAGGCATTGTGGCGCACAGCCCGCCAGTGAGGATCAGTCCCTTGCTTGAGCCAGGATTCGTGGTCGAGGCTCTCGGGGCAGTAGATTTTAATTTTGCCGGATTCGATGAGCGGGGCAACGGCCGTTATCATGCCATTATCCTCAAAATCAAAAAACTGCCCGCCGCCGGAAGGAAAGGCAATCACCGGTGTGCCAAAATGGCCAAAGGCCAAAATCTGCACCTGGCGGCCAACAGCGGGAGTGAAAATTGTCTCAAAACGTCTTTGCATGGTTTGCCTTGCTATCAACTCCCGGAGGTGACGACCTTCGGTCGCATGAACCTCCGGGAGGCTGGACATATCAGCGAGGTGGAAACAGAAATTGAAAAATCAGATGCAGCCGGGCGGCCCAGGCTGATTCTTTGTGGATCGCGCCTTTGGCTAAATGATAGCGGAAATCGGGTCCTTCGACATACCCATTTTGCAGTAAGGCATCACGGGCGGAGATAGTTTCGTAACGGCCGTCGTCGCCGCGACCGGGGGCATCACGTGTGCCGCTGTCCAGCCACAGACGAAGGTCGCGCGGCTGGCCGGTACGCAATCGCTCAATCGGTTCCATTTTGCCCTGGCCATTGGCTGTTGTCCAGTAAGCGGGGGAAACCAGGGCGTGATGGCGGGCAAATTCAGAGAACTGCCAGGCAATATAAGTGGAAAACAGACCACCCATGGAGGAACCACAGGTCGCCGTGTTTTCCCGCCCGGGCAATACGCGGTAATGCTGGCGGATATAAGAAGCCACGTCATCCCGGTAATAGCGAAAGGTGCGGTCGGCACGGCCGTTGATACCTTTGCGCTTGTCTTTTGTTTCTTCCCCTTTCTTAGGATGAAAGGTGGCGTAAGGCGGCAAATATTCGGCTGTGCGCTGGCCACCGCCGTGGCCGACACCGACGATAAGGCACGGTTCCATCAGACCCTCGGTAATGAGCCGGTCGGCGGTTTCATCGGCGCGCCAGGAACCCACATAACTGTCGGCGGCGTAGGCTTCGAAGCAGTTTTGGCCGTCGTGCATGTAAAGGACGGGGTAACGCCGGCCGGGTTCGTCATTGTAACCGGGGGGCAGGTAGATGTATAACGGCCGTTCCGGCAGCAGTCCTTCAAATCGTTCTATTTTGATGACGTGTGATGATGATTTATGGTTCATGATGAACTCGATATTGCGGCAGCAATAGATTTTTGGCGTAAGGTTAACATCGCCCAAACAGCGCTAAAAAGAAGCACGATGCCGTTGATGTAAAAAGGAACGGCCTGCCCCACTTTGTCATAAAGCCAGCCGCCTAAAAGCGGTCCGATGGTAGCGCCTAAACTGTTGGCAAACGTGTAAAGACCATAAGCGCGGCCACGTCTGTTTGTCCCAGCGAGATCGGCCACCAAGGCGGCTTCGGCCGGATCCGCCATTGACCAGCCAACAGCCGTTAACGTATACAACCCAACTAGCCAGACCAAACCAGGCAATTGCGGCAGCGCCAGCGAAAGCAGGCCGGCCACGGCCATACCCAACGCCATCAGCGGCGCCCGCCCCCATCGGTCACCCAGCCGGCCCAGGCGGGATGGCAGGACGCTGTAAACGAGGCCAGCCGGAAGGAAAGCCCAGGCCAATGTACTAACATCGGTTGTAAATTTATCTTGCAAATAAATGAGGTAAATGGGGGCAATCATAGCCGCCGAAATGCCGGTCGTAAAAACGATGACCATCAACTTGAAAAGCTGCCGGGAAACCGGCTTGGCTTTGTCGCTATGCGCAATGTGTTGCGGGCGCGTTTCCGGAACTGTGCGGTGAGACATACCAGCAGCCACGGCCGTCATCACAGCAAAAACGCCAAATATGGCGATCCAGGTCAAATCTTCCGGCAGCAGGCTCAACAAGAAAAAGGCGATAAACATGCCAGTAATTTCTGCCCGGGCTGATGTTTCGCCGATTCGACCCATCAACCGCCCGCGCTCTTCTACCGGTGACAAATCGGCGACGATCGTGTTGACCGATATCCACAACAGCGCCGAAGCCAGGCCCTGAAAGATACGTGCCAGGTAAAGACCATCCAGGTTTTTGGCAAGAGCAAACACGGTCATAGCCAGGGTATAACCGATAAATCCGGCCAGCAGGAATGGTTTACGGCCGTATCTATCCAGCGCCCGACCGACAAACGGCCGTATGATCACAGTCGTCACGGTGAAGACAGAGTACAATCCGCCAATTGCCAAAGCCGTTGCCCCTAACGACTTGCTGTAAATCGGTAGGGCAAACGCCAGAAATGTAAAGCCCAGTGACGCCAAAAAGATAGGGCGGTGTAAAACAGCCGTTGTGACTGAATTTTGAGATTTATCGTCCATAATGAAAAGCGGCTCACATTCTATCAAACTATTGTTTGGAGGCGAGAAACGGCCGTTTCTGTTCTATAATACGAGGCAATGACTAAACCAACGCGATTGGCCCCATTGGACGCCCTGCGCGGTCTCATCATCATCTCAATGGCGCTGGATCATGCCAACAGCTTCATCGCCCACGGCAAGCTGGAACCGGAATTGTGGGCTGATTTGTTCCCCAATTACACCGGGCAGCCGCCGTATGTTTTCATCACCCGGCTGGTGACGCATCTGGCCGCACCTGGTTTCTTCTTTTTGATGGGCGTAGGAATGATTTTGCTGGCTGAATCGCGCCGCAAGCAGGGCTGGCGCGAGGGGCAGATTGCCCGTCATTTGCTGCTGCGCGGCGGGCTGTTGATTGTGCTGCAATTTTTGCTGGAAAATCCAGCCTGGGCGTGGGGCGGCGTCATGACCAATACGCTTTATTTTGGCGTTTTGTACGCGCTGGGCGGAACGATGATACTGGGTACGCTGTTTTTGCGCCTGCCGCAGCGCTGGCTGATTGGTTTGAGCGCGGCGCTGATCATTGTCACGCCGCTGCTCCTGCCGGAAACGCGCACCGGCTTTGTGGCTTATCCGCTGCCGCTGCGATTGTGGCTGCTGCCCGGTTTTAGTGGTGATGGGCTGGTTTTGTATCCGCTCATGCCCTGGCTGGGAGTGATGGGTTTGGGGATGAGCTACGGCCGTTACCTTCATGAATGCCGAATGCAAAATGCGGAACGCGGAATGAACGCTTACCGGCTGGCTTTTTGGTCAGGCAGCACTGCTCTCGTTTTCTTCGTAGGTCTGCGCTGGCTGGGCGGCTTTGGCAATATTCGCCCGCCGATTGGCGGGGATTGGGTTGGCTTTTTCAATCTGGTTAAATACCCGCCCAGCCTGACCTTTTTGCTGTTGACGTTAGGGGTGAACTTGATTTTGCTGGCGTTGTTGGCCCGGCTGCCGGCGGGATGGTTACGGCCGTTCACGCTTTACGGCCGTGTCCCTCTCTTCTTTTACCTGACCCACCTTTACCTGTACGGGCTGATGGGCAAGTTTGTCCAGACCGATATTCCCGGCATGATTCCGTACTGGCTGTTGGGGCTGTTGATTTTAGCACCGTTGTGTTGGGCGTATGGGCGGTTTAAGAACGGCCGTTCCGCCGCCTCTTTGTGGCGACTGTTTTAAGAACCTTGGGATGAATCTCGTGACGGCCAGGTGGCGTGTACGGCCGTTGTCACACCCGCAAACGATGACTTTGCATTGACTCGCTTTGGAGTTTGTAGCTATACTGTACTTGGACATCTACCTTTTCCAACTTCGTTTGATAATGGCACAAAACGGGAAGCTTTATGGATACTCAACCATCCCCCCCCGGCACAGTTGAGAAACCGGCTTATAGTCAAAATCAGCGTAAGCGCACCCTCGCTCTGCTCCTGGTAACCATCATGCTGGCAACAGCGCTTTTTGGAGCGCTCAATCTCTTTTATTATAAATCACAGGAGCAAACAGCGGCCATTTTCTTTTTAACCTCGGTTTTGTGCCTCCCTGCTCTGTGGTTAAATCGGCACGAGTATTATCTGGCAGCGGGAGCGATTGCCGCTGTTACCATTCTGATTGCAGCGCATTATAACCTGGTTTACGGAGCCGGACTGCGTGATCCGGGGGTTGTTGCCTATCCAATCATCATTATCATCGGCGGTCTGCTGTTTGGTAAACGGGCCGTTCCTATCTTCACCATTATCGGCATTGGCTCGTTGATAACTGTTGTCTACGTTCAATCGAGGTTCGATACGGACGCGGCTCATTTACTGATTGTTTCCGTTCTTATCCTGGTGGCGGCGGGTACAACATGGGCGATCATGGATAACATGGATAAGTATATTGCCCGCATCAAACAATCAGAAACTGCCCTACGGCAGGCGTATGAGCAAACGCATGCCCAAGCCCAACAGGTGCGCCAAATTATTGAAACGGTTCCCGAAGGCGTGCTTTTACTGGATGCAAAACGGCGCATCATTCTTGCCAACCAGACCGCCCAGGAATTCCTCAATATTCTAGCCCTATCCCATGACCAGGATTTACCCCTCAACCAGGTAGGAGATACATCTTTGGAAGTGATCCTGGATGTGGCTAGAGACGGCGGCTGGCACGAAGTAAGGGGAGCTGATTCAGAATCTATCTTTGAAGTTGCAGCGCGCCCTGTGCAAAGTGATCCTGCTTTTTCCCAAGAGGATTGGGTTCTTGTTTTGCAGGATGTCACGCTGAAACGGAAGCAGCAAAGCATACTGCGAGAACAGGAACGATTGGCCACAGTCGGCCAGCTAGCGTCGGGCATTGCCCATGATTTCCGCAATATTCTCACCGTCATTTTGACCTACAGCCAGATTTTGCGCGCCAAACCGGATGCGCCGAAGCGGCACAAATACTTAACGGTGATTCAGAACCAGACTCAGGATGCCGCTCGACTCATTGAACAAATCCTCGATTTCGGCCGTCGTTCGGTGATGGAGCGAAAAGTGACGGACATGGTTAATCTGATTGAGGGCCTGATCTCCCTATTAAAACGGACGATGCCATCCAATATTGTTCTTCAATTTGTACATAATCCCGGCTCGTATCATTTACAGGCTGATAAAGCCCGCTTAGAGCAGGCTCTGATGAATCTGGCCGTCAATGCGCGGGATGCGATGCCGGATGGGGGGCTGCTGCAATTTGCGCTGGCGTTGGAACGGCCGTCCCCAGAGATTCTGTCCATCCTGAAAACGGAGGGGACCACCTGGCTGCATCTGCGGGTCAAGGATACAGGAGGCGGGATTGAAGCTGCAGATCTGCCCCATATCTTTGAGCCCTTTTACACCAAGAAAGAAGTGGGGAAGGGAACCGGCCTGGGACTGGCCCAGGTGTACGGGATTGTGAAACAACATGAAGGCATTATCACAGTTGACAGTACGGTAGGTGAAGGGACAACTTTTGATCTTTACTTTCCGGCCGTTTCTGAGGAGCCGGTGTTACAGATCGGCCAGAATGGGGAACGGTTCGGTTTCAATAAAGAGATAACGGTTTTACTGGTTGAAGACAATCTGCTTACCCGCCAATCAACGGAAGAGATGTTAAGTATGCTGGGGTGTCGAATTATCACGGCCGTTAACGGCCGTGACGCCCTAACCCTATTCCAGTCCCCACAAAATAACATCGATCTGGTTATCAGCGACATCGTCATGCCCGAAATGGGCGGTCTTGAACTGTACCAGACGCTGCAAGAGATCGCCCCCGATCTGAAAATGATTATCACAACTGGCTATCCGCTGGATGAACAATCCCAATCATTGCTTGAACAAGAGGCGGTGGCCTGGGTGCAAAAGCCCTATGAGGTCGGGGAAATAGTCAGGAAAATCGAAGCGGCGCTGGCCCGGTAAAAGTGGAGGGGGGAACACCAACCACATGATGGTGATTTTGGTAGGGGGAACGGCCGTTTTCACACACCACCATCCTCTGTGACCCCAGGAGACTTTGCGCCTCGCTTTGGCTCATGTACAATTTCGCGGGTCACAATGGGCATCGGGGAGCAAATTTCCCTTTGGTCATCTTCCAGACAGTCAACTTATGTTTGCTCATTATCCGGCGAAAGGATAGTCAGATGAAGATATTGAAGTTCATAAGCCTGATCCTTTTAGCGTTCATCCTGGCCTGGTCGTTTGAGCGCCTGAGTGGTTCAACACTCTCCCCGGCCGCGGCCACGCTTTATGTAGATAATCTGATCGGGTCGGGAAGTTGTACCAACTACAATCCAGCCACACGCAGTTGTGCCGGAGGTTCGGCCGTGGCTTATGGTACGTTGGCTGGCGTAACGGCCGTAGCCCAACCAGGCGATCTCGTCCTCATCCGCCAGGGCACCTACAACGAGCAGTTACAACCGCAAAACTCAGGCACAGCAGGAAACCCGACAACCTTCCGCAACTACCAGACGGAAACCGTCACCCTCACCAGCAGTGCAAGTCCAGCCACCATCCTTTTGGACGGGGTGAGCTACCTCATCATTGAGGGGATTCGGGTGGAAGACAGCCGGTGGTTGGAAGCTACCAACGCCCACAACAACATCATCAACGGTAACACGTTTCTACGCACGCCGGCTTCGGGCACCACGGGCAACGTGCGCTTCATCAGCAGCGACCACAATCAAATCATGGACAACGTCATGGATGATGGCAATGACAATCTGCTCTTGATCGACTCGGATCACAATCTGGTTCAGGGCAACACCATCCGCGAAGGCCGTCACAGCCTGCTCAGTGTGCGTTGTTCCAACTACAACCTCATCCGCGATAATTATTTTTCCAATACCCAACAAAAAATCGCCGAAGTGTACGACTGCGGGCAAGACACCTCTGCGGTGCCACACGCGTTCAATGCCACCCATCACAACGTCATTGAGGACAACATTTTCGCCGAAGCCAGCAGCTACTACAGCACATCCGGGGGAAATGGCATTCAGTATTCCGGGCAGGATGGCATCATTCGCCGCAATGTGTTCTATCACACCAATGTCGGCCTGGGGATGCAAGTTTACAGTGATGAGGCGCTTTACAACCAGTACAATCGGGTCTATCACAACGTCTTCTACGACAACGATTGCACCGGTATCGCACTTAGGGGAGATGCCGTTGACAACATCTACAAGAACAACATCCTCTACAAGAACAGAGGCATCAGCGGCGACTGCTTCGGCGTCGGGGCGGCGCAGTTGGTTTACCGGAATCCCCTCGCCCAATTCTACTTCGAGGGCAACAACCTCTTTAATACCCAGTCCGGCGAGGCGGTCATCCAGCAAGAGTTTGGATCGGGGAATACGTTGGCTTACTTCCAGTCCAATTACCCCAGCCTGTTTGCCGACAACCTGGAACTGGCCCCAGCGTTCAGCGACGAATCATCCTTCGACTTTAGCCTGCAAAACACCAGTCCCATGATCGATGCCGGAAGTTTCCTGGCTTACGCGGCCAGCAGCGGTAGTGGAACGACGCTGGCTGTGGACGACGCCCGCTACTTCTACGATGGCTTCGGCATCACCGGCGCAGCGGGCGACCTCATCCAATTGGATGGGCAGGTCGAGACAGCGCGGGTCATCGGTATTGACTACAGCACGAATATCCTGACGCTGGATCAGTCGCTGTCCTGGCATTCCGGTCAAGGGGTCAGTCTGGCTTATGCCGGTAACGCGCCGGACCTCGGCGCGTATGAACGGCTGACCGAACTAAATCTGTCGGCGTCCCCGGCGGATGGAACGATTCACCTGTTTTGGGATGTTAACGCCACCCTGCCTGTCACCACGACCTGGCAAATTGCTTATGACGGCCCCACGGGAAACCCACCCTCACCCATCACCGGCCTGCCCGAATCTACCCGCACCTATGACCTGACCGGGCTGACCAACTACACGACCTACACCGTCACGCTTAACGCGGTGCTGAACAGCACCCCCATTCTGACGGATACGGTGACGGTGATGCCAACGGACAATTTGGTTTATCTGCCCAACGTGATGAAATAGGGTCGTTTCGTATGTGGGGGTGATGGCAAAGGAACGTGTCCAATAAGAGATCGTGGAGCGTGCTGTCATTTCGACCATCAGGAGAAATCTTTACACCGGTTAGAGCAAGATTTCTCACCCCTTGGGGATTCGGAATGACATTCCCCACAAAATGTCGCTATCAACAACAAAAAAGACCTGAAAAATCAGGTCTTTTTGTTTTAACGCGGGGTTGGACTGTTGCTCTTTGCCCTAGGGATCTTACTCAACGGTCCACAATAGACGGGAGAATGTAGTCTTGCGTTAATGAGATTGGTGCGTATGTCTCATTCTCACTCTCTAGCTCTATACGTGCATAGCTTCCTCCCGTGAAGACAGCCACCAAATCCACACCTGGAAAAACAAAGACTCCTTGCCCACCTCGTCCCATTGCCAAGAATCCGCTTTCGCTAAAAGGGGAAATCCACCATAGATACCCGTACATCAAATCATTGCCCCCCATTTGCCTATGTATCGTTGACTCTTGAACCCATTCTTCAGAAATAACACGTTTCCCATGCCAATCCCCATTCTGTAAGAACAAATAGCCAAACTTTGCCATGTCCCGAGGTCGCAGTCTCGCATCACCAGCGGTGTAAATCACATCGCGGGATAGACTCCGCCACTCACATTGTGTGACACCAAGAGGCGCAAAGAGGTGTTTTTCTGCAAAGTTATCCACTCGCAATTCCGTGGCCTTCTTGATGATCTCACCGAGTAGGATGGGATTCGCCTGTTGGTAACTGAATTGTGTTCCGGGCATCGACTCAACGGGTTTCTTAAGAATATACTCTATCGGATTGCTTACAGAGAACAGCCGTGCCGTATCACTACCTAGACCGCTCTGCTTCCATTCCAAGCCAGAAGACATGGTGAGCAAGTGCTCCAGAGTGATCTCGGCTTTTCTGTCATCCATCAGGTGTGAGTATTCAGGGAAAAAAGCAGAGAGTTTCTCACTTACACCTGGGATAAACCCTTGGTCAATAGCAATTCCTATCAGGGCAGAAATAATGCTTTTGCTGACCGATGCCTGATCGTGCAGCGTATCTGGCCCGAATTCTACGATGGGACCTCTGTCTTCAGAGGCCTCTAGAGCATATTCGTAACCACTAAAATACGCTTCAACGGCCAGCTTACCCCCCTTCACAATCAATATGCTGTGGACGCTTCCGTAATCACCTTTGCGGACCTTTTCCAACATCTCGGCGATTTTATCTGCATCGAGACCCTCTTCGGCCGGAGACGATGTCACCCAACTATTACTGACTTGACCAACCTGTTTCTCTTCTTCCGATACGTTTCGCCAGCAACCTACCAGCGCGACGCTTGTCAAGGCTGTGCCAGTCAGCTTGAGGAATTCACGCCGCGACAACCGATGGCTGATATCTTGAGCTTGAGCGTTCTCGGTATCCATTGTCATTCTCCTTCAACGCCCTAACGAAATGCGTAAAGTGCACGGCGGCTTTGACCCAGAACATTCTTTGCAAAACAAAATCGCCAATTTTTCGCGCCGCTTACCTTCACGGGGGAGCCGTGTCAGCTTAACGCGGGGTTAGGTTTTGCTGGTATGTTCCACAGTTATGACGATTTTTCCTTGGGCATGGCCTTCTCCAAGGTACCGAAGGGCTTCTACTATGTCACTCAACCGATAGCGCCGATCAATGACCGGTTTTACTTTACCAGATGCAAGAAGTTCTTTCATAAACGCTAAATCGTTTTGATTGATATTTGCAAGAAAAGAACCGATTTTCTTATTTTCGGTTTTTGAAATCCACCACTCTTGAAGCATACCTACAAGGAGACCGGGGATGGAACCGCTTCCTCCACCCGCCAGTACACAGATGCCGTTTTGCTTTAACGCCTGCTTAATCTCATGAATCGAAAGATTTCCGTTTACAACTAAAATCAGGTCATAGAGCTCCCCGTTCTTGGTGAAGTCGTCACGGGTGTAATCGATGATATGGTCGGCACCGATTGAGCGCGCTATCTCCACATTCCTTGAACTGCACACGGCCGTAACTTCCGCTCCAAACGATTTGGCAATCTGGACGGCAAATGTGCCCACTCCCCCGGACGCCCCATGAATCAACACTTTTTCCCCTGGCTCGATCTGTCCTTCATCGCGAAGGCCCTGCAGGGCTGTGAGCGCCGCCATCGGTACGGCGGACGCTTCCTCGAAAGAGACGTTGGCCGGCTTCAGTTCCAGTTTTTTTTCGTGAGCACAAACATACTCGGCAAAGCCGCCGCTGCCACCCTTAGCGGTCCCAAATACTTCGTCACCTAGTTGGAAGCGCGTGATGTTTTTACCGACAGCAACCACTCTCCCGGCGATGTCGGCTCCGAGTGTCTTCTTTTTAGGTCTAAGCAGTCCGCCACTCATCAAGCGGATTAGGAACACGTCGGCGGTCAAGAAATGCCAGTCATAGGCATTGACGGAAGCGGCATGAACTTCTACTAAGACTTCATCATCAAGGGGGACGGGTCTTTCTATATCCTTGAGTTGAAGAACGTCTGGTGGTCCATACTTTGTGTATACAATTGCTTTCATAGACTACCTCCAAGTCTGTCTTTCTACAATCATTACCAGATTTCTGTCTAACGACAATCTATTCAACACAGTTCGCAAAACCTAACGATAAGTTTCACCCGCAACCGGGCCAGCAAGACTACCCCCAACCAAAGGTGTTTTGGCTGGCGCAGTGCCTTTGAAAGACCGAGCGGTAGGTTGTCGGGTGCAAACGCTTGTTGGGCGCGCTCTTATGTGTAAATCCTATTGTCATTATCATCGCAGGGAGAGAGGATATATCCCAACCCCTCTACCCAAATCGCATCGCGGAGTGATACCCTCAGAAAATCCCCGGAAACAATCGATAACGCACGCGTCGCGCATATTCCTGATACCCTGGCAATTCTTCCTGCAGCGTTTGGTCTTCCAGTGCGGTTCTGATCACTGCTATGACCAGCGCCACAACTGCTGGAATAATTGTCCACAAGGAGCTTAAAGCCAGCACAATTCCTAGCAGTGCCAGAATATTTCCGGCATAGCCCGGATGCCGAACGATTCGATATGGACCGCTATCACACACCACATGCCCTCGATCCGTTTGAATACGCACCACACTAGAAAAGAACTGGTTCTCCATAAATGCCCACGCAGAAAAAGTGTATCCGAGCGCGATTAGGAAGATACCGAGCACAATGAGCCATAGCGAGAATACAGGTGACCAACCAAAGCGATGGTCCAACCCTGCCACAATGACCAGTGGGAAGCTTATACTCAGTGCCATTAGTGGGGAAAGTACTTTGTCCCATGCTTTCGCTCCTTGGATACTTTCACCACTTTGTCTTTCTGCCATCAATCCCGGATGTCGCCGTTCCCCCAAAATGCGCCCTCCCACACCAGCAGCAATAATTAGCAGGGTATAGACCCATGCTTGCCACCACCCGAAATCTCCCCCGCATACGAGTAGAACCAGTGGCACGAAGAGATACACCATAATCAAACGGATCCACTGGCGAGGAGAAGTTGTTTGAATCACCTTTTGATCAACTGCCTTCGACTTCATATCATCCTCCGAATCACGCGCCAATCAATCTGCGATTTCATCATACTGCTTTTTGAATTCACTGTAAACAATCCGACCTTGCCCACCACTAAGGCCCATTCATCAATGATGCGCCCAACTATTATTAACCTTCGTTACTATAGTCACCAATGAGAGTGACTATAGTAATCTAACCCTACCGAAGATAAGGATCGTAAACGAAATAAGCGTTTCATGCGGCGCGGCAAACACAACCTTCAAAAACCAGTCTGTCAGCCGCCGCAATAAACTGACATTTATATTGAACTAAGCCGGGGAACGCGATTCTCTTTGAGGATTAAGACCTATGCCAGACTGGCTTAACCCCGAAACGCGACCCACTTCCAGGTACAGTATAGCCAGAGGCCCAAAAGCAAGTCAAGAAAAAGTCATCATTGTCAACTGAATAAACGAAATAGGATTGGGGTAGACCCTAGCCTGCAAAAGCAGGCAGGCCAAAATACCGGCCCATCAGCCGGCTCAACAGTCAAGCAAGCAAATCAAGCTGCCGGGGGCCAATCCCAACTTGATGAAATAGGGCCGTTTCGTATTTGGGGGTGATGGCAAAGGGCCGTGTACAACAAGAGGTCGCGGGGCGTGCTGTCATTTCGACCATCGGGAGAAATCTTTACATCGGTTAGGGCAAGATTTCTCACAAAATATCACTATACTCGGCACGGCCGTTCCCCACCCATCCCCTCACACTCCATCCCAACCTTTAGCAAAAGGACGGCCGTTTCCACACACCGTCAAGATTTGGGTGGAAACGGCCGTTTACTCTCATTCGTGACTGACCGGCCGCAGCGCCGATCCGAATAGTCACAGCTCTAACGAGTTAATCAATAAGACACATATCAAACTGAAAAGTAGCCTTTCACCGTTTCTTCTTCCTCAAAGAGGAATCGACCAATATCGAAAAAGTGGTCAACTTCTCTTTTTAAGTCCCAACTCAATCCGCTATCCAAAGACCATAAAACAACTATCTTCCCTTCTCTCATAACTGCTTGCACCAATGGGATGAAATCACTATCCCCTGTAACAAGAACGGCAATATCATAGTTGTTATAATAGGCATTTGTTAACATATCCACCGACAAAGAAATATCTACCTGTTTAGAAGTTCTTGTCCGTCTCTCCTTTTTAAAAATTCGTGGTGCCTCAATTCCTATACCTTTCAACCGATCAGTTAGCTCCTTCAATCTGTCGTCATCTCCAACCGCAGAAGTATAGTAGTATTTACGAATAACAGGATAAACCACTGTTTGAGTATTCAGATTAGCATGTCTTGACCAAACAAAAACATCTTCTTCATAGGAAACATGAGTATGCCGCTCTAAACCCATTGAATCAAGCATCTTTTTATATCGAATGGCCAGATTCTCGCCATCAACAAACATCATGATTTTAGGTGCACCAAAATATGTAGGAAGAAAATCATCCATCTCAGTTACATTCCATATCAAATATCCAGTTCAACCATAACCAGTAAAAACCAGAACCTTAACGAAACAACAAATAAAGTATAAATGATTAACCTATTTTTCTCAATTTGAGGGAATAAGCCCTCTCAAGGCCGAAACAGGGGTTCGAGTCCCACAGTTAACTCAACTCATTCCCCATGCACAGAATGGTTCAATCTTGGAGATTGAACCATTCTGCGTAATGGCAAAACGGCCGTTCCCATGCTAAAATCTCTTTCAGTAACAATTAAACGAGCTTTAGGAGCGGTAAAACGAGTTTTAGGAACGGGCCAATGAGCCGGAGGAGCCAGCCAATAAACCCAAGCAATCAACAAACGAGCGTAAGTGGAACGCGCCATCAACAACACACTGGCCAATCCGACGATTTTGACGGCCGTTACCAGTTTTGGTTACGACCAGGCAGCAGCCAGGGCAGAGTGCTAACCCAGACAAAGGAAAATGTGATGACGGAAGAAAAAATAACGGAACAACTTGAGGGGATCCTCCTGAATTATGATCCGGCCCAGCCAGGAGTAACTGCTGATAGGCTTCGTGATCTCTGGCTCCAGTTTGAACCCAAGAGCATAGCAGGCATCAAGGCAGAACTGCGGGAACAACAAGAAACAGTTGGCATTCCCGTCCCTGTTCTCAAAGCGATTGGCCAGGGAATCGGCAAAAAGGCGCGCAAACGAGTGGATGATTTTTTACCACTGGCAACGCTGCTTTGGCATGAATACGGCCGTGAAGGACGAGTCGTCGCTGTCATCCCTTTAGGCGTGATGGAACTGGTCGATCCGGCCAGAATCGTTCCCTTGTTGCGGGACATGTGCCGCACCTGCCTGACCTGGGAAGACGCCGACCGGTTGGCCATGGACGCCTTGGAGCCGATTGTGCGCAAAAACCCGGAGGAATGGCTGAATGCGCTGGAGCCGTGGTTGGAAGACGAGAACAAGTGGGTCAGACGAGCCAGCGTCACAGTGGTTGGCCGCCTGCCGCTGAAACAGCCCGCCTACGCCGCGCACTGCCTGGAATTGACAGAACGGCTGCTGCTTGATGATGAAGTGGACGTTCAGAAAGCGGTAAGTTTTGCTATCCGCCTGATAACGCGGGGAGAGGTCAACCCGGTTCGTGATTTTCTTAGCCGGCACGTTCCCCCAAAAGACCCCGCAGCCACATGGGTGTTGTGCGACGTCATTCGAAGTATGGCCAAAAAACTTCTGCCAGAGTTTTTAGAGTTGCTGCCCCGCTATGAAGAATGGTCCGCAGATCCGTCATTAAGCGCAAGGGAACGGCGCTCTATTGACAGCGCCATAAAAACGCTCAAAAAAGCGCAGTAATTTCAAGCTGAGTCAAAAGCCGGGGCCTGGGAGGCCCCTCTGCAACTTTGTAGGCAGGCCACCCTGGCCTGCTGGTGAATTAAATGACAATCTTGTCTAATATGAGGAGACAAAACGTGAGTGACCCATCATCTTTAATCAGCAATGCATTTCAGACGTTTATGAGTGAAGCGCCGCAGCAGGCGCAGGCGTGGGGAACAATGGTCCAGGGCCTGGCAAGCGCCAGCGCTTTGGACAAGAAAACGGCCACATTAGCCTATCTGGCCGTCCTGGCCGCATTACAGTTGGAGAGCGGTGTTCCTTTTCACGTTCAGGCAGCTAAGCAGGCCGGGGCTTCGCGTGAAGAAGTTATCAGCGCTGTTTTAGTTGGCTTGCCCGCTGCCGGTCATCGTGTTACCCAGGTGTTACCGGCGGCAATTGCGGCTTACGATGCCAAATAAGGTCGTGAAAGCGCTGCCGGCTACAATCATTCTCATTCCAGGCGTTGCCGCTCTGGCAGCGGCTACACATGGCAACTTAAATGACACTCAATGAATTGAAACAAATTGTCGAGGCAGTCGGTAAACTAAAGGGCTGGGATTTTTCTCGTGTTCGCATTGGACGAGACCCTGTGCTTTGGGATTACGTAGATGTGGTCCGGCAATATCTTAGGCCAACGGATCGGGTGCTGGACATAGGAACTGGGGGCGGTGAGATATTCTTTTCGCTGGCGCCATACTTTGGCGAAGGTGTCGGCATTGACCACAATCCCACGATGATCGAGACGGCCCGGCACAATCAATCTGCTTTGTCAATTGGTAACGTCTCTCTAATAGAAATGGATGGGAACGATCTACAATTTGGTGCAGAGGAATTTGATGTTGTTTTACTCCGGCATTTAAGAGTATATGTGAATGAAATTGTACGTATTCTTCGTCCAGGGGGATATTTCATCACTCAAGCGGTCGGTCAGCGCAGCTCGCTCAACTTCCTTGAGGCATTCGGTTGGACGCCAGCCAGCTTTGGACCAGATTGGTGGCAGCCAGTCACCGAAGTGGCTGACCAGTTCCGGCGGCATGGTTGTCACATAATTGCCCAAGCAGAATATGATGTACCGTATTGGTTTTGTGATACAGAGTCATTCATATTTTGGCTGATGGCCGTACCCTGGCCGGAAGATATTGACCTGGAAAAACATTGGCAAAATATCAACCGGATTCTGGAAACATCTCAAACCGAACGAGGTATTGAAACCAATGAGCATCGAGGGTTGCTGGTTGTGCAAAAATTGTGAAGAGGCCCCTCGTTGAGATGATTTTTGCACTTTAGGATTTCGCGGGGTGAGCAGCACATTTGTGTAAGTCGGATTGACAATCCGACCCACATATGCAGTTGACCCCATCTATTCCCAAAGACCCATAATTTTTAGCAGACAGCATCACAAATCCTAAATCGGCCAGGTAACGTACACGGCCGTTCCCCGCCCCATCCCCTCACTCTCCATCCGTACCGCCCCGCCGTAAAACTCCACAATCATCCGCACCAGCGACAGGCCCAGCCCCACGCCAGGCACCGCCCGCGAGCGGGACTTGTCCGCTCGATAAAAGCGGTCAAACACGTGCGGCAAATCATCGGCGGCGACGCCCTGACCGGTGTCGCTGATGGTGTGGTGGATGGTCTCGCCGTTGGCTTGAATCTCCCAGGTGATCTGGCCGCTGTCCGGCGTATATTTCAAGGCGTTGCTGAGCAAATTGCGGAACACAATCGCCAGATGGGCCTGCCCGGCCGTTACCAAAGGCAGCGCAGCCGGGGCATCAAGTTGGAGGATGATAGATCGACTGTCGGCTTGTGGTTTGATTTCGGCCAAAAGCTGCCGCGCCAGCCGGATCGAATCAATCTGCTCGCGGCCCGCTTCCAGGCGGCCAGAATCAAGTCGGGAAAGCATCATCAAATCCTGCACCAGGTTGCCCATCCGTTTAACTTCATCGTCAATTTCAGCGGCGTACTGTTGGGCGGTGGCCGCGTCCAGGCTGCCGTCACGCAGGGCTTCGCTGCGCAGGCGAATGGTGGTCAGCGGCGTACGCAGTTCGTGAGAAGCGTTGCTGGCAAAGGCGCGCTGCTCCTCAATCATCGCTTCCACCTGGCCGGTCATGTGGTTAAAGGCGCGGGCCACTTCGCCGATTTCATCCTGGCGCGTCTCCGACAGCCGCTGCGAGAAGTTGCCCTGGGCGATTTGCAACGCCGCCTGCTGTAATTGGGCTAATGGCCGTGTCAGAGTCGTCGAGAGCCAGAAGGCCGCCAGCCCGGCTACGGCCGTTACCGCCAACACCGCCCCGCCCAACGCCAGCCAACGTTCCCAGACCAGGCTTTGCGCCGCCGATAAAGGAGCCGCCAATTGAATGACGGCCACCACCCGACTCTTATGCTGAATGGGTGCAGCAGCATAAGCCATATCGTCTTGTGTGTCGCTGCTGATATTGCCACTCAGGGCAGCGTGAATGACGGTTGTGTTGGTATCGCTGCTGTTACTACTGGCCACGACACGGCCGTTGCCCCCAACGACTTGCTGTAAATCGGCAGGGCAAACGCCAGAAATGTAAAGTCCAGTGACGCCAAAAAGATGGGGCGGTGTAAAACGGCAGTTGTGACTGAATTTCGAGATTTATCGTCCATGATGAAAAGGGCCTACTTTCGGGATACGTGTAAAAAAGACCCACTTTTGAGACCAAAATCATTCCCAAGCAATCGTTTCTACGGCCTGTTGCAAATCCTGTTGCGTGCCTTTTACATATAACATTGTCGTATCCAGCGAATCGTGTCCCATAATCTGAGCCAATCGGTGCAAGGGCACTCGCTCAGCCATCCGATAACCAAACCGGTGACGCAAATCATGCGCCCGAAGATTCTCAACACCGGCACGGTCAGCATACTTGGCAATCAAAAAGCCAATACCTCTGGGTGTTAAGTTGGTCTGTGTCCGCTGTGACACGAATACGTAAGACCCGATTTCACCAGTAGCCTCCCTATCTTCTTCGTACTTTTCCAAAGCTCTACGAACGGTGATATTTAAGGGTACTTCACGATATTTGTTTCGTTTTCCCCAGATACGAAGAAAACCGCTCCGCTTCCGTCGCATGACATGCTCCCATTTCAAATGACAGACTTCACTTACCCGCAGACCTGTATGGAGCATCAGTATTATCAAAGTCAAGTCGCGCAGATTGCCACTGTTGGTAACGGCCGTTATCAACGATTCTTCTTCAGCATCCGATAAATGTCGTGGCGGGCGCGTAGTTTGCGCTACCAACTTTACCGGCCGAGTTGGGTCATGGGGAATCAGATTTATATCTGTGGCCCAACTAAAGTATCGCTTGAGGCTGACCAGATAACGATTGACCGTATTAGGTTTCCGTTTCAAGTCATACTGCAAATAATCTCGATAACGTGTCACAGTTGGGGTAGCAATTCGTTCAGGCGAAAACACAATTTCTGGGTCGCCATCATGCCAGGTTTGTTCGCACCAGGCCATAAAGAGCCTCAAGTCACTAATATAGTTGCGAATCGTCGCCGGACGCAGGTCAAGCACATCGGTTAGATAGCGTTCATAGGTTGCCAACAACTGTTGTGCTGCTGGTGAAACCATTGTTTTTATTATCCGTTTTGTCATGTTTGCCAAGCGTTCAAAACAATAGCAGATGTAATTTTGACCCCTTATCCCTACCATTAGCAGATGTAATGGGGGGCTAATGGCTGCAAATACATCTGCTATTGTCAATTAGACGCAGTTATCTATCCCCGGTATGATTTGCCGTTAATTTCACTTTTTGGAGGCAACCATACCTGATGACCGCAATTGACCGTACCGCATATCCCCGTTTCAAAGAATCCTATTCAGCGTCAGAGTTACACACCCTTTTCATCCCCACACCGGACGAAATGACGCTTGTCAACAAATCCGCCAACAGCAATACACAAAAGCTGACGTTGTTGGTGTTGTTGAAATGTTGCCAATCGCTTGGCTACATTCCGCGCATGAAGGTTATCCCTGAACAAGTGGTGCAACATATTCGAGCCTATCTCGGTTTACGACCAGACGTATCTTTGACTTTTGCCCGCGCCAATCTGGTGCGCTGCCGTCGCATCATACGCACGTACCTGGATATTCGCCGTTATTCGCAGGGCGGGCAAGAGTTCATCCAAACGGCCGTGACCGAAGCCGCCCAAACCATGAGCGATCCCGCTGACCTCATCAACCTGGCCATCGAATTGCTTATTCAGCAACGATATCAACTACCCGCCTTCAGCGCCCTAGATCGTCTGGTGGGGCATATTCGTGAACAGGTTCATCAACAACTGTACCAGCAAATCAATGCCCGCCTTTCAGATAAACAACGCAAGCAATTGGATGAATTGCTGGGCGTTCCTATAGGCGATCATCGCACGCCTTTTACCCAAATGAAAGCATTTCCCAAGAAAGCCACTTTGACTCAGGTGCGGAAGTGGGCCGCGCGTCTAAGCTGGTTGGAAGAAATCATGGATGCGCCCTCTTTACTGGACGGCATTGCCAACAGCAAAATCAAGCAATTTGCCGCTCATGCCCATGCGTTAGAAGTTGGGGATATGTTGGATGTTAAAGATGAACCCAAGCGATATACGCTTTTGCTCTGCTTATTGTACCAGATGCAGATACAGACCCGCGACCAACTTGTGACCATGTTTCTCAAGCGGATACGACACATTCACAACGCTGCCCGCGATAAATTACGGGCGTTGCAAGATAAACACCGGTCGATGACCGAACATATGGTGGAGACATTGCACGCCATTGTGGATAAAGCGCATGAATTAGAAGAAGATGCCGCTCTTGGCCGCCATGTGCGACAGGTGTTGGTTGATAATGGAGGCATTGAGACGTTAGCAGCCAATTATCGTTTAGTATCGGCTTATCATGACGACAATTACCTGCCGTTATTATGGGATTCTTATCAAAGCCACCGACCTTTGCTGTTTAGCCTATCCCGGCAGCTCCAAATTCGAGCGGCAACTCAGGACGAAGTGGTTCTTGACGCGCTCCATTTCATCCAGAAACATCAGGAGAAAACGCGCGACTATTGGCCGGATGAAATCTCGCTAGAATTTGCCAGCGAGAAATGGATTAGCCAGATTCAGACAACACACAAGGGTAAGTCAGTGTTGAACAGGCGGATGTTGGAGGTATGCGTCTTCAGCTATATTGCCAACAGCATCCGCAGCGGCGACGTGTATGTGGCCGGCTCGGAAGAGTTTGCTGATTATCGCGCTCAACTTTTACCCTGGGAGGCGTGCCAACAACGATTAGCCGCTTACTGTGAAGCGCTTGACATGCCGCAAACGGCCGGTGAATTTGTGCAGAGCCTACGTCAGCAGTTGGCAGATTTAGCCCAGCAGGTAGATGAAGGGTTCCCAGAAAACAGCGATTTGAGCTTCGATAATGACGGCAAGCCGCACCTAAAGCGTGTAACAAAACAGCCGTTGCCAGAGGGTACGAAAGCTTTGCGAGAAGTTATAAAGGAGCGCATGCCGGAACGACACCTGCTCGATATCCTCAAGCACGTTCACTATTGGGTCAACTATACAGCTCATTTCGGGCCGCCTTCTGGCTCCGAACCCAAGTTGGCCGATGCCGTTTCCCGTTACCTGATGACCATTTTCGGCTATGGCTGCGATTTGGGGCCGGCACAATTGGCCCGCCATGCCCGCGGACTGGTGACATTACGGATGTTGAAACGTATCAATGACCAGCATGTCAACGCCACGAAATTGGAGGTCGCCACACGAGATATTATCAATGAGTATGCGCGCTTCCAATTGCCTTTCTATTGGGGGCGTGGCAAGGCTGTCATCACCGACGGCACTCAGTTTGAACTACGTGAAAACACCTTGATGGGAGAACATCATATTCGCTACGGCCGTTTTGGCGGCATCGCCTACCATCACATTTCGGATACTTACATTGCCCTCTTCAGTCATTTCATCGCCTGCGGCGTTTGGGAAGCGGTTTACATCATTGATGGTTTGCTGAAAAACGAATCGGATATTCAGCCGGACACAGTTCATGCCGACACGCAGGGTCAATCTGAACCCGTCTTTGGTCTGGCGCATCTGCTGGGTATTCAACTGATGCCCCGTATGCGAACCTGGAACAAAGTGGCCTTTTACCGGCCAGACAAAGAAACAAGATACCAGCATATTGATTCGCTATTCACGCGCACCATAAACTGGGAGTTGATTGAAACCCACTGGCAAGATTTGATGCAGGTTATTCTTTCCATCCAGGCTGGTACCGTGTTGCCCTCGACGCTTCTACAGCGGTTGGGTTCTCATAGTCGGCAAAGCAAGTTGTACCAGGCGTTTCGAGAGGTAGGGCGTGTGGTTCGTACCATGTTTTTGCTGGAGTTCATTTCCAACACGCCGTTGCGGGCACGCATTATTGCTGAAACCACAAAGATTGAAGCGTATCATAGCTTTCTGGATTGGGTTTACTTCGGCGGAGATGGCACGATTGTGGCCGGCGATCCGGTGGAGCAAGAGAAGCGCATCAAATATATGGACTTGGTTGGCAATGCTGTCATGTTACAGAATGTGGCGGATATGACGGATGTGCTGCACCAATTAGCTCAGGAGGGCGTTCATATTACACAAGCAATGGTTGCTCGCCTTAGTCCATATTTCACAGAACATATCAAGCGATTTGGCGATTATGTGTTGGACATGGAGGTGAAACCAACACCCCTTCAGCCGGACAAACAATTCTTGACAGCATGAATGCGAAAAAGTGGATCCTTTTTACACGTATCCCGAACATAGGCCAATTGGTGTTAAAGTGCGCCAGATATTCCATCAACTGCGTTCTAAAGCGATTGAGCCTTTCAATGGCTTATTCAAAAACGTCTTTGAATGGAATGGCCAAGTCCCGGTGAAAGGACTGAATCGAACCAGATTGATTGTGCTCGGTGCTGTGCTGGTTTATCAAATCGTCTTGCTTTATCAATTTGATCAGAAC
>JBNKZT010000033.1:0-28541 GCA_050301775.1 Promineifilaceae bacterium (SeqCode) | reverse complement strand
TCGAACTATTTGCAAGGGTAACAACCCTCTCAAGGCCGAAACAGGAGTTCGAGTCTCCCAGAAAGCATGAAAAACGACCGCATTCCAAAAGTCGTGGCCGTTTTGTTTCATAAGCAAGCGCAAGACTACTTTGTTTACAACAAGGCGCTGATTGTATCGGCGTAAGCCTGGCTCTCCGGGTCGCCGGTGATGAATTGAATTTTTGAGGGGGAGTCCACGCCCAGGCCCAACTCAACGGCGCGGGCAATTTGGGTTTGCTCGAAAATAGCCCCCTGGCTCACCTCCGGCGTTGTGCCGAACAGTCGCAAAATGGCGATGCCCACCGCATCCAGGGCGATGCGGTCTGTTCCGGCCAGGATGACATCTGGCTGCACCAGCGTCCCGCTGGCCGGCCCGCCGTCCACAAACGCCTCGACGCCATCGAGGACCACCAGTGACGGCGTGTAGGCGGTGTTGATTTCGGCGATCATGTGGCGTTGGTCGGCGGAATTGTGCAGTTCGTCCATGTAGTTGGTACCGCCGCGTCCCCGGTATTTGGCGGCAAAGCCCACCGAGTTTTTGAGCGACAAGGTGAAATGGCCGCCGTAGCGGTGGGTTTTGAGGTTGCAGGTTTGGACCACGCATTCGGCATCCAGCAGCAGTTTGGGCACGGCAAAGCCAGCGGCCCAATGAAAATCGCTGTCCTGCTGCACTACCCAATCGGCTTTGGCTAAATCGTCGAAGACGACGGTGCCAAATCCCATCGAATCGGCCAAATCAAGCACCCCTTTTTGCTGCATCACCTGATAGGTATTGCCCATCCCGCTGCGTTCGCCAATGGTGATGGTCTTGGCCCCCATCCCTTGCAAAGCCAACACCAGCGACCGCAGCACATCGGGGTGGGTCGAGGCGGGCGCCGGATCGGCGCTGTTGAAGTTGGGTTTAAGGAGGACGGCACGGCCGTTCACCGCTATCGCCCCCAACAACTCAATCGCCCGCTGCACACCCGCGCCGCGATCATTTGTTTTAACGAGAGCGACGTAAGCAATGTTACCATCAGGCGCGGCCAGCGGGATGGCGGTGGGTCGAGGTGCAGCCGTGGGATTGGGTACGGCCGTGTCCCTGGGCAATGCTGTTTGTGTTGGGGGCGGTGTCACGGCCGTTGCCGTTGGGTTGGCGGTGCGCGCCGGCGTGGGCGAAACGACCGATTGACAGGCATTGAGCAGCGGCGAAATCATGGCCGTTCCACCCACAATTGACATTTTTCGGCAAAACTCACGACGTTTCATCAGAAATGCTCCTGGTACACAAATGCGTTAACGGCCGTTTGTGCGGCAGCACAACAATAATATTTCCATGCCATCATGGTTACACAGATTGGCAGCCGAGTCAATCCGCCAAGACGTTACTATCGGCCAAAAGGATTGACATTTGAAAGACCCTATCTTATAATGTTACGCGTAACATATCCCTACCTCTTTTTTTACCGCGTTGTGTTACGCGTAACATGGCGCGGTGTAGATGAGCCGATTTATGAAACCGGATATCACAGGAAACGGCCGTTTCCTGTGCTGAGAATCCTGGCAAGTCTTGACATCATCTGGACCGAGCATCGTATCTAATAAAGGCCTGTCTGGTTTCCAATCAAGTTGAAATTGGAGGAATGTATGGAAAACAAAAATGACAAGCAGCCCTTTGAACTAGCCAATGATGCAGTAGACCCGGCCCAAGTGCCCTACCGAACCCTTTATACCGGGGCCAGACTGCCCGCTGTCGGCATTGGTACCTTTGGCTCCGATCGTTTTTCCGGTGACGATATTGCCCAGGCGGTCAAAGGAGCCATTGCCGCAGGCTATCGCCATATTGACTGTGCGGCCGTTTACGGCAACGAGCAGCAAATTGGCAAAACTTTCCGGGAAGTATTGGGCAGCGGCCTCATCAAACGAGAAGAATTGTGGGTCACATCCAAGTTGTGGAACGACAAACATGCCGAGGAAGACGTTATTCCCACCTGTCAAAAATCGCTGCATGATTTACAGCTTGATTACCTCGACCTTTACCTGATTCACTGGCCTTTCCCCAACCACCATGATCCGGGCGTGGATGTGGCTGCCCGCGACCCCTATGCCGTTCCTTACATTCACGAGAACTATATGAAAACGTGGCGGCAGATGGAAAAGTTGGTTGATATGGGCCTGGTGAAGCATATCGGTACCTCCAATATGAGCCAGGCCAAGTTGGAACTGCTTCTGCGCGACGCTCGTATTAAACCAGCCGCCAACGAGATGGAACTGCATCCTCATTTTCAACAGCCTGAACTCTATCAATATTGCCTCGACAACCAGATTGTGCCCATTGGCTTTTCGCCTATCGGTTCCCCCACCCGGCCGGATAGAGATACCACACCTGATGACACGGTTGATATCGAAGACCCGGTAATTGTGAAGATTGCCGAGCGGCTCAATGTGCATCCGGCGGTGGTGTGTGTTAAATGGGCGGTACAGCGGGGTCAGGTACCCATTCCATTTTCGATTTATCGCGATCAATATATAAGCAATTTGAAAGCGGCCGTTACGGATCCATTGACCGATGAGGAAATGGCCGCGATTGCTCAAATTGATAAGAACTGCCGCCTCATCAAAGGGCAGGTCTTTTTGTGGGAAGGGGCTAAAAGCTGGGAAGTTTTGTGGGATTTAGACGGCACAATTGCTTCTTAGCGAGATGAAATTGGTCCAATCTTTGAGATTGGACCAATTGAAGGGTGGCTCATCATGGCACAACGATGTATTTTGACGATTGATGTTGGTACCTCCAGCACCAAAACGGCCGTTTGGACCGCTGACGGTGTTGTCCTGGCCGAAGCGTCAGCCGCGTACACCCTCCATCGACCCAGTCCGCTGGTTGCCGAAATTGACGCCAATGTGTGGTGGCAGGCCGTTTGCAGCACCATCCGACAGGTGATTGCTGAAGCGGGCGTTCATCCTGATCATGTGGCCGGTATTGGCATCGATGGCGTGGGCTGGACCCTTGTCCCGGTTGATCAACAGGTGAATCCGCTGGCTCCAGCGATGATCTGGCTGGATCGCCGCGCCAGGGAAGAAACCAAATGGTTAAACAGCCTGCCTGAAGCAGAACGCTTGATTAATTTGGTCGCCAATCCCATCGACGAAGCCTACATCACCCCAAAATTGGTCTGGCTTAAGCAGCATCAGCCGCAGATTTTTGACAACGCGCACCAATTCCTGGCTGCCACCGGGTTCATCGTGGCCCGTTTTACCGGTGAGTTTACCTGCGACTTTACCCAGGCTTACGGCTACCATTTCTTCGACATCCGCCAAGAACGATGGGATGCAGACGCAGTGGCCACGATTGGTGTTCCGCTGGAAAAGATGCCGCGATTGTGCCCGACAACAGAAATCGTCGGCACAGTCACCGCCCAGGCAGCAGCGGAAACTGGTTTACGGGCGGGAATTCCTGTCATAGCCGGTTGTTTGGATGCAGCGGCGGGCGCATTGGGGGCGGGCGTGACGCAGCCGGGACAGACCAACGAACAAGGGGGGCAGGCCGGTGGTGTCGGCATTAGTCTGGATCGGGTGGTGGTAGAACCGCGCCTGATTTTTTCGCATCATGTTTTGCCAGAGCAGTATTTGTTGGCGGCGGGGACGGTGGGCGGCGGCTCGTTGGGCTGGTTTCGGGATCAGTTGGGGCAGGCGGAAACGGCCGTTTCTCCCCTCATCAATCAAAACCCATTTGAACTGTTCAGCCTGCAAGCCGGCCAATCCAAACCCGGCGCCAATGGCCTCATCTTCCTGCCCTACATGGCCGGCGAACGCACGCCGTTGTGGAGCAGCGTCGCCCGCGGTGTATTCTTCGGTCTCTCTTACAGCAGCAGCCGCGCCGACATCCTGCGCGCCATCATGGAAGGCTGTGCCTTTGCCGTTTACGACAATCTACAAATTGCCGAAGAACATGGCGTGACCGTCAGCGAATATCTTGGCTCCGGCGGGGCGACAAACAGCGCAGTTTGGTGTCAGATTAAAGCGGATGTGTATGGACGGCCGTTCATCGTTGCCCAACGAGCCGACGGCGGCGAAGGGGGACACAGCCTTGGTCTGTTTGCGCTCACAGCCCATGCCGTTGGGTTAACCAATGATATTGGGGCATGTGTTAATTCCCTTTTGCCCAAACGGCGATTCTACGAACCGTCGCCCCAAAACCATACCATTTATGAAAAACTTTTCCAGGTCTATCGCAGTGTTTCCCGCAAACTAATGGATGACTTTGCCCACCTGGACCGAATTCAAAAAATGATGTGATTACAACGGATATAGAAAAACCGGATTGTTTTTATCCGTTTATTTCATAATCCGCTGTAGTCTTTCGGAGAACCGTTTTATGAAAGCAGCAGTTTTAGAAAATCAAGGCGTCATGACCTACAAAGAGGTGCCGACGCCCACACCGCAGCCGGGACATGTGCGCTTGCAGGTGGAATCGGTCTCAATCTGCGGTTCGGACATCAAGCGTTATGTGTCCGGTCACCGCATGTACCCCATTGTTTTGGGCCATGAATGCGCGGGCATTATTGAAAGGGTCGGCGAAGGTGTCAGCGAGGAATTGATTGGCAAACATGCCTCTGTAATCCCGGTTGTGCCGTGTTTTGAGTGTGAACAGTGCCAACGCGGTTATTACTCAGCCTGTCACAGCTATTCGTTTGTCGGCTCACGCCAGGCCGGCGGCTTTGCCGATTATTTGGAATTACCGGAACGCAATGTGCTTGTCGTACCGGATGAACTGCCGTTTGAGCATGTGGCCCTGATTGAGCCATCGACGGTGGCGCGGCATATGTTGGCGTTGGGGGATTTTAAGAATGGGGAAACGGCTGTTGTCCTCGGTGCCGGTTCGATTGGGCTGATGATCGTGCAGTGGTTACGCATTTTAGGCGCCGGCCTCATCATCTGCACCGACGTTTCCGACGACAATCTGGCAACTGCCAAAAAACTGGGCGCACATGTGATCCTCAATCCTTTGCGGGATGATGTGGTAGCTGAAGTGCGCCAATTAACCGGTGACGGCGTCGATATTTCCCTGGAAGCGGCCGGCGTGCCGCAAACGCTGGAACAAACCGTACCTATCACCAAGCCACGCGGCAAAGTCATTTGCGGCGGCAACCAACCGTTGGACAAATCGCTGCCCATGTCGTTCATCGAAAACATGATGCGCCGCGAACTGAGCATCATCGGCTGCTTCATGTCCTACTCCGCCCCCTTCCCCGGCCACGAATGGACCGAGACGGTAGATGCTCTGCTGGATGGCGGTCTGGATATGGACACCATGATTTCCCATCGTTATGCGCTGGCCGAAGCACCTGATGTGTTCGCCCAAATCGGCGCACACACACTGACGCATCGCAAAATCATGCTTCGCCCACAAGGGGCTTCATAAATGTGGCACACCACACATAAAAAACCGTAGGGCAAGACGCTGTCTTGCCCGGACAAAACAGCGTTTTGTCCTACGAGAAGGAGACATCTTAATGACTTTACGCAACGTACTCCCCTGGATTCAAACCGCCCATCAAGAAGGCTGGGGCGTCGCCGCTTTTAATGCCAACACGATGGAACAAATGCAGTCCATTGTCCTGGCTGCACAAGCCGAAAACGCGCCCGTTATCATTCAAGTGAGCCATCGCGCCCTGCAATATGTCGGCGGCGGCAGCGAAATTCGCGGATTACAGTATATGGCGGCGCTGGGCAAAGTTGCCGCAGCCAGCGTCGAAGTACCAGTCTCTTTGCATCTGGATCACGCCAACGAAACCGAAGTCCTGCAAGCCATCGCGCTGGGCTTCACCTCAGTCATGTTTGATGGCGATTATCTACCTTTTGCTGAAAATGTAGCCACGACGAAACGGCTTTGTGAGATTGCCCATTCGGTTGGGGTGTGCATGGAAGCCGAAATCGGCGAAGTGCCCAAACCGGACGGCGCGGCCTATGATCCGGCCAAAATCGACCTGACGACACCCGATGATGCCGAAACATTTGTGAATGCTACCGGCATTGATGCGCTGGCGATTGCCTTGGGGTCTGTGCATGGTCTGAAAGACAAATCCGTATCGTTGGATTTGGAACGGCTGCAAGCCATTCGAGAGCGTGTGGCTGTGCCGCTGGTTCTGCATGGCTCGTCTGGTGTGAACAACGAGGACATTGTCAAGGGCATCAAGCTCGGTTTGGCCAAGATCAATATTGCCACGCAACTGAGCAAAGCGTTCACCGGTACTGTACGCGATGTGCTGGCCGCCGACGAGGAACTGGTCGATCTGCGTAAATATTTGGGACCAGGTCGTGACGCGCAAATGGCCGTCGTGCGGGAACGGCTGCGGTTTGTGGGTGCGGCGGGTAAGGCTAATATCGTCTAAGATTGGTCCAATCTAGTGAGAAAATCATGATTCTTTGTGTCAATCTAAATGCGGCGATTGATAAGACGATTGTTGTGAACTCATTTGCGTTGGGCGAAATTCATCGGCCGGAGGCAGTGAAGTCGCTGGCGGGCGGCAAGGGTTGTAATGTGGCCCGGGCTTTGCAGCAGTTTGGCGAGACGCCGGTGGTGACGGGCTGGGTGGGCGGTACGGCCGGTCAATTTATTGAGAAGGGGCTGCAACAAGAAGGCATTGAGACGGATTTTGTTTACACAGATTTTGAATCGCGCACCTGCACCTCTATTTTGGACGGCCGTAATCAGACAATGACTGAGATTTATGAGAAGGGCGATCCGGTTCCGGCGGCGAAAGTGGCGGAGATGCTGGCGCGGTTTGAGGAGATAGTGGGAGGGCATACGGCCGTTACCCTCTCCGGCAGCATTCCCCCCGGCGTACCCCAAGACATTTACGCCCAACTCATCAACATTGCTCACAAAGCCGGTGTGCCCGCTTTCCTCGACAGCAGCAAAGAAGCTCTGCTTCAAGGCGTGGCCGCCAAACCATTCTTGATCAAACCCAACGAAACCGAAGTAGCAATTTTGGCCGGACGCGAACTAGAAACCATCGCCGATTTTGCGGCGGCGGCGGCCGAAATCTCCACCCGTTACGAAACGATTGTGGTGCTATCGCTGGGCAAAGATGGCGCAATTGCCGCGAAGGACAACGAAGTCGTTCATGTGCAAAATCCGCTAGTTGAGGCTAAAAGCGCTGTTGGCTCCGGCGATTGTATGTTGGCCGGTTTAACGTATGGCTTCACAACTGGCCTGAGCCTGGTCGAAGCCGTGAAGTATGGTGTGGCGGCGGGCACGGCCAATACATTGGTGATTGGGGCCGGGCAGTTTACAATGGCTGATTTTGAATCTGTGCTGAGTAGGGTGAAGGTGGAAACGGCCGTTTAACCACCATTTGGTTTTCTTCCCCAGCCTTCACCTGGAGGTAAACATCCGGGCTATTTAACAATGCCGGATGAACCCGGCTAAAAACCCGACTGCTGAAAAACCCTGCAAACTCAACCAACAAAGTATCGTCCTGCCACCTAAAACAGATATACTTGGCCAGAAAGTTCAACTGCTGGAGGCACTATGTCTGGTTCAACCGCCCGTCTAACGTGGCAAGCCCTCACATTAAAGCTACAAACCCCCTTCCGTATTTCCTACGGCGTCAGCGCTGCCCGCCAGGCATTTTGGCTGCGCCTGGCCGATGACGAAGGGTGGGGTGAAGGTACAATCCCCTCATACTATAACATTTCCGATGAATCGATGGCTGCTTTTTGGGCCGCCGCTGCCCAACGTACGGATCCCTTTCCCGATGATCCGGCGGACATTGCGGCCTGGATAGGTGATAATGGCCCGGCCCCGGCGCGGTGCGCTCTGGATTTGGCTCTGCATGACCGGATTGGCCGGCAGCAGGGTGTGCCTTTGTATGCGTTGTTGGGGCTGCCGAAGCCACGGCCGTTAACCAGTTCCTTCACCATCAGCATCGATATCCCGGCAGAAATGGCCCGGCAGGCGGTACAGGCAGCCAAATTCCCCATCATCAAGCTCAAATTAGGCAGCGGCGATGAAGATGAAGCGCGGCTGGCCGCCGTGCGTGCGGCCCGACCTGACGCCGAACTGTGCGTGGATGCCAACGGCGGCTGGCTGCCGGAAGATGCGGTAAAGCAGGCGCAAAAAATGTTGGCTTATAACGTGTCGTTCATCGAGCAGCCGGTGCCCAAAGGCGAGTTTGAAGCGATGGGCCGTGTCCAGGCTGCGGTCGATGTGCCCGTCGTTGCCGACGAATCGGTGCAGACGCTGGCCGACGTGGAACGGCTGGCGGCGGTAGGCGTTCAGGGCATCAATTTGAAACTGATGAAGCTGGGTGGTTTGGGTCCGGCGCTGCGGATCGTGCAGCGCGCTCAAGAATTAGGGCTGCGGATTATGCTGGGCTGCATGGTAGAAACATCGCTGGGCACAACGGCGATGGCCCATCTGGCCGGGCTGGCCGAATGGCTGGATTTGGACGCGCCGCTGTTGATTGCCAATGATCCCTTTGACGGCATTCGTTATGATGAACAGGCCCACATTCATTTGCCGGAGCGAGCGGGGATTGGGGTTGTGAAAAAAGGGGACGCGGAGATTCGCGGAGAGGCGGAGTTACGCGGAGGAAAGAAGAAAGGAGAGTAGGATGTTAAAGAAGATTCAAGCGGCATTAACTGAAATTTCGCAGGTTTATCGAGATACACGTACCCGGTACTGCCAGGTTGAAGTAAAAGAATTAGACGGGGAACGGTGTGTGTTGGCTGGAACAGTTTTGGATGGGGAGACGTTAACGGCCGTTACCCACGCCCTCGCCACCCAATTCCCCACCATCACCCTGCACACAACCGGCGTCCAAGTCCTGCGCCAGGACAAACCCAAACTGCTGACCGTCAGCACCAATCTGGCCGGCGTACACCGCCAACCATCGCGGATGACGGAACGGGTCAGCGAGGTGTTGAACGGGGTCGTGCTCGAACAGCTTATGGAGCAGGATGGCTGGGTTTTTGTGCGCCAGATGGATGGCTATTTGGGCTGGGTGTACCGGCGTTACGTGACCGAATCGCCGCCACCACCGCCAACCCACATCGTGGTTGAGCCGGTCAGTTTGCTGCGGGCCGAGCCGGGTACTGAAGCCAGACTGGTGAGCCGGGTGATGGTGGGGACGAAAGTGATGGTAACGGCCGTATCCGATGCCTGGGCACACCTTGTTCTGGCCGGCGAGCGGGATGGTTGGGTTCCTATCGACCATTTACGTTCGTTAGATTCACTGCCGCAGGATGAGAACGGCCGTCGCCAACAGATGATGCAGGATGCAGCGCCGTTTATGGGGGTGCAGTATCTCTGGGGCGGCTGTACCGAGCAGGGGATTGATTGTTCCGGGTTAGCGCGGGTTTTGCATCAGATGGTAGGCATTGACATTTTGCGTGATGCCGACATGCAGCTTGATGCTGGAACAGCGGTTGAACCACCCTTCAAACCGGGCGATTTGCTGTTTTTTGGTAGCGACAAAGGGCAGCGTTCCATTACGCATGTGGCCGTGAGTATGGGCGGCTGGAAAGTAATTCACTCGTCCGGGCCACGCAATGGCGTGTACGAAGATGATGTACAGGCAGTTAGCTGGCTGCGCGATACTTTTGTCGGCGCGTGTACCTATATCGGGGAAACCGAGAAGAATTGAAAAATCAAAATGAAGTGGATTTTCAGCGTGCCGAACGGGGATTCAGTAGATCGTTCAGGCCATCGCCAAGCAGGTTCCAACCGACGCTGAAGAGGACCAGGGCCAGGGAGATGGGCAGGAAGACCCACCAATAGGCAAAGGGATTGCCGCCCAATCCTAAAATGTAGTCGCGACCGCCAACCAGAACAAAACCCCAGGCGATGTTGCCGCCCATGCCAATGAAGGTAAAGGCGGAAGCCAGAATGACCATGCCGCCCACATCGCGCGCTGCCAGAACAATGGCCGGGGAGATAGCGTTGGGCAGGATGTGCCGCCAGATGATCCGTCTGTTGGTGGCGCCCAATGCCCTGGCCGCTTCTACGAATTCGGCCTGTTTGACCTGGAGTACCATAGCGTTGACGAGGCGGGCGTAGGGCATCCAGGAAAACAAGATCAGCGCAACCATCACGGCATCAATGTCCAGCTTGAGCAGTAGTTCCTGCCAGGCATTTAGTTCGATGGGCATTCCGTAGGGATCAATCAGGTGGGAGAAGATGGCCCGATCCAGTACCCAGATGCCGGCGATGGGCGGAAAGGCCAGGAAGGCGTCGGTGACGCGCATGGTGAAGCCGTTGACAAATCCGCCGGCGTAGCCGCTGATGACGCCAACCAGAACCCCGAATACGGCCGTTAACACCGTCACCGTCAATCCAAACCACAGCGCCGAACGCGTCCCCCAGACCAGCGTGTGAAAAACGTCCCATTGATAGGCCGCCCCTTGCCCGATGGGGACTCCCGGTAAGGCACGCGGCGGCTTGGGTACAGTACCGAGTGGACTTTCCGCATTGGGCGGGTTGGGCATTTGGTAAAAGGTGCTGCGCAGTTCCTTGTAAGGTCCAGGATCATCCGGGTCTAAGGGGGGAGACAACCGGGGAGCCGCCGCTGCTACAAAGATGATGAAGCCTACGATGAGCAGTCCTAATATGTTTTGTATTTGTGTAAAAAAATAGCGCCAGCGGATCATGGTATCAACTCGTGAATTCACTCTCCCGAACCCGGGGATCGATGATTGCTTTGGCGAAATCCAAAATCAGCATCAACGGCATAACGATTAACACGCTGTAAACGGCGAACCCCAGTGCTAACGGGGCGTCGGGCGTCCCGTTCATTCCCCAGGTGATGAGTTCAGACAATCCTTTCAGATTAAATATTTTCTCAATCACAAAGACGCTGGTCACCAATGAGGCGGCGGACAGCATGGTGCTGGTCAGCGCTGGCAGCATAGCATTGCGCAGGGCATGCCGCCATAAGACGGTGCCGGGCCTAAGTCCCCGGGCATGGGCGGCAGTGATGTAGTCTTTCCCTTTTTCGTTGATCATAGCGGCCCGCGTGACCCGCCCCAGTGTGGCCCAATGGGCCAGGCTCAATGTGAAAACGGGCAGAACCAGGTGGCGAAACGCATCGAGGGTGACATCGAAACGGCCGTTTAACAGCCCGTCAATCGTCAACAACCCGGTAATTGGCTTGAATGTCGTCCGCGATTTGACAGCCAGTTCCATGATGCCGGTGCGGCCCGGCGGGAACCAATGCAGTCCTACGTAGAAGATTGATAGCAAGAACAGGCCCAGAATAAAGGGAGGAATGGAGGTGCCGGCAAAAGCGGCGAACCGAAACCAGTTATCAGTTCTACTTCCCTGCCGCCAGCCAGAAACAACGCCGCCCAGCAGCCCCAATGGAATGAGAAAAAGAACGGAATAGAGGGTTAATTCAGCCGTGACTGGTGTCCGATTGAGCAGCACGTCCAGCACGTCATCGTTCAGTACCGGGCTGAACCCCCAATCACCGCGTACCAGGCCCGACACCCAGTGAAAGTATTGCTGCGGATAGGACTTATTCAACCCATTTTCTTCAATGATCTGGTTCAATTTGGCTTCAGCCAGCTCCGCAGGCATGTTGCTGCGCGTGCGCGGCGGCCAATAGAGCATGGCCCGTTCTTCCGCCGGGGCCAGCATGATGATGGCATAGAGAACTGCCGTTATAAAAAACAACGTGATGGGAATGGCAAGCAAACGACGCAGGATGAATTTCAATAGGTCCATAATGTTTAGCTAGAGGGTAGAGCGAGAGGAACGGTTTTTCTAGCGCTTGTTCTCCTCTTCTTCACAATGGTCTAGCTGCACCGGGCTGATGCCAATAAACCAACACTCCAGCGCATAATCATCAGATTCAGCGCGCATTAATACGTAACCGCCCCATTGAGCGAGCCGTTGAATGTGGGGAGTTTCTGTAAAATTGGAACCTTTCGATTGCAGCCAGGTTTGCCAATCCGCACTCACTTGGGGTAAGCAGCCGAGACAGTTTTCTGGCGGTGCTTCACCAGTAATGAGACTGGTCAAGCCGATTGTATAAGGCGGTGCCGCATCGTAACAAAAAGACAAAAATTCGCTGATAATCCGGCAGTTAACCCAGGCACCATTGTCAAAACGGACGACGACGTAGGTGATTGACGCTTCTGGTTGCAAGCCGCCGATGGCCAATGTGTAGTCAGGTGATAATTGATCACGGACGGTGTTGAGGGCACTGTAATTGAGACCTTCGCGTAAGCCTAACTCAAATAAGTCACCATCGTAGGCAAGTGTCCTTTGAATGGCATGGTGAACGATCTGGACGGCCTGGGCTGATGGGTCACCAACGACATCGCGTGTTACCATCCCGGCCAAAATGATGACTGGCAGGGGGAGCAGCAATTGCAACCAAGCCCGGATTTGTAAACGACCGTTGGCATTTACCTCACGGCTAATTCCCTCCAGTCGGTAATTTTGCAGCAGCGCCAAAATGACCAGCAGCAAAATGACAAAAAAACCGGCCAGCACGGGGGCAATTGCCCGGTCAATCGTAAACGGGTAAATGGGCAGCCCCCAAAAGCGCCGGTCGGCTAGCCACACAGACAGCGTGCGGCCAAAGGTTGGCTGATAGGCAATGAGGAAAGAGGCGAGAACGGCCGTTACCAGCCAGACCAGCAATACCAACCCTATCTTTTCCCAACGACTGGTCAACCAGCCCGTAAAACCCGTCAACCCGATTAAAACGAATCCAGCTAAAATTAAGCTGGGATATTGCAAAGGAACCGGCACCTGCGCCAGTCTAACCGCTTCCACCCCCCAAACTCCCAAGGCCAAAGCCAGACCAATGAACACCCCGTTCCATTGGCTGGCTCGCCGGTAGTAAATTTGTTGGCTTTCAACCCCGGACAACAGCCCGGTTCGTTCTATCTCACTCATGTTTCTGTTGCCGCCATCGCCAGGCCGCCGCCAATAAAATAACAACTAGGCCGCTGCTCCAAACCCAGTAAGACGGCGTCTGCCCGGCCTGGGTTTCTGGCGTCGTCATCTCCGTATCTTCTGTTTTCAAGATGGTTTCGCCTTCATCGGCGGCTGGCCGAAAGCGGAACTGGGCGATATTCGCGGCATTCAGCGGTGTTCCATCCCCAACGCCGTGGGCGCGGACAATAAAAGCTGTGATGGCCATGTATTCCTCTTCCTTCAGGCCGCCTGGGTTTTCGTAAGGCATGGACGTACGAATGAAGTAAAAAAGTTGCTGCACGGTTTGAAAGTTGCCCAGACTTCCTTCACCAATGACGGCAGGAACGGCCGTCGGTATCTTGAACCCGGTAGGGGGTGGGTCTTTGCCGTGCTCACCATGGCAGCCCGATTGCCAGCAGTTCTGCTCTTCCTCCGGGAACTGCGTCCGCCATTCGTCTGTCAGCCCCTGCCCCTGATCGCCGTGGCAGGGCTGGCAGTGCAGCCAGAAAAGCTGTGCCCCTTCATCGGCCTGGGTGGGGGAAGGAACCGTTGGTGGGGCAGCCAGCCGGTCAATCGTCGGCGTAGGCATGACAGGCGGCGTGGGTGTCTCCTGGGCCAGTGTCAGGCTAGTGATGATGAAGAGGAGGGAGAGGGATACGGCCGTTCCCCACCACCAAACTTTGTGCTTACGCATTAATCAGTCATCCAAACAAAAAGCGGGCCACCTCATGCAACCCGCTTGTCAATCCAAAATTAATAACGCTCACCTAACGGCTGCCACGCAGTTTCGGATCGAGAATGTCGCGCAGCGCGTCACCAATCAGGTTCCAGCCCAATCCGTACAACAGCAGCGCCGCCCCCGGATAAACAATAATGTACCAATAAACGTCCAGCGATAAAATCCATTCCCGCGCATTGCTCACCACTTGCCCCCAGTCCGCATACCCCACCTGGACGCCAATGCCCAGGAAACTGAGCGTGGCAAATGACAACACAATTGCCCCCATGTCTAGCGACCATCTGACCAGAGTCGGGAAAATAGCATTGGGCAAGACGTGCTGCATAATCAAGTGAATATCCCGCGCGCCGCTGGCCCGTGCCGCCAGCACATAATCCCGCTCCTTCGTGGCCAAAATATCGCCGCGCAGCAAACGGGCATAGCCCGTCCAGCCAAATACAACCAGGGCAATGGAAGCGGGCCAGATACTCCGGCCAAAAATGGGCACCAGGATAGAGGATAAAATTAAAGCGCCGACCAGGAAGGGAAAAGCAATGAAAATTTCCACCACGCGCATCATTATCTCGTCAATCCAGCCGCCAAAGAAGCCGGAGATGGCGCCAACCAGGACGCCGATCGCTACCTGGGTCAGCACAACAAGGGACCCGACAGTAAGCGCTGTCCGGCTGCCCCACACCATACCATAGAAAATGTCGTATTGGCCACTGGTTGTTCCCATTAAGTGCACCCATTGGTCATTTCCAGTGAGCAGTTTATACCAAAATGGTATTGTCTCCGGCGCACTACGCTCCCACACTGTGCCTGGGGGTTGCGGTTCCGGCTTGAAGCCGTCTCGCGGAATAAGGGTTGTATCCCAACGCTCGTTGATAGGCGGGGCCAATACAGGGGCAAAAATAGCTGTCAACGAAAATGCCAGAACAATTAAGAGACCCGCCACAGACAAAGGGTTGGTGATGACACCGCGCAGGAGCCGATACCAATCCGGCCCAAATAGCTTTTCCAACCGATTCTGTTCGCGAAGTCCCTGATCTAAAGTTGCTGGGCCGGTTTTAACTATCGCTTCTGTTGTCATCTGTTACCTCCCAGTCTACTGCAAGCGGACGCGTGGATCCAGGAATCCATACAAAATATCGACCACTAGATTAGCGCCAATAAATAATATAGCTGTAAACAATGCAAACCCCAACATCGTTAAGACATCCAGACTCAACGCCGCTGCCGCAGCAGCGGAACCAATGCCTGGGTAGTTGAAGATAGTCTCAACCACGATAGCGCCGTTCATTAAGCCGGCGATTGTACTTCCGGCAACCGTTGCCACCGGGATTAACGCATTGCGGCGTACGTGCCGATTAATAACCGTTTTTTCGCGCAACCCTTTAGCCCGTGCAGTTGTTACATAATCTTGGCGTAACGCTTCCAACATGGCTGATCGGGTCACTTTAAGCAGCAGCGCCGAGATAACCACCGAAAGGGTAAAAACTGGCAAAACCAGGTGTTTCAAGGCATCCCAAAAAATGTCAAAGCGAAAGTTGAGCAGGGCATCAATTGTATTCAATTTGGTGAATTGAGTAAACCCCGGCCCATTGACTATTTGGCTGTATTGGAAAGATAATCGTCCGGGCTGAAACCAATCCAATTTGGCATAAAAGATGAGTAAAAGCAGCAACCCAAACACAAAGGTAGGAAATGACCAGCCAATAATGGCGATTACCCGCGAAATCTGGTCAATCGGTTTATTATGATGCAATGCCGATAGTATACCCAGCCAGATACCAAAGCCAACCACAGGCAGAACGCTCCACAACGCCAGTTCGATAGTAGCCGGCAGCCGCCGCTTGAGCAAATCTATAACCGGCTCACGCCCGGTGCGCGAAAAACCCAAATCGCCGCGCAAAATGCCGCCCACAGTTTCCCCTGTTTCTGGGTCAGTCCGTCCCACCATCCAACGCCAATATTGGATATGAACTGGATCGTCTAGCCCGTAACGGGCAATAATTGCATCCAGCGCGCCCTCATTCTTGGGAATATCACGGATATATAAGGCCGAACGTTCTACCGGTCCCAATACTTGCAACATCGCAAATATCAGGATCGTTACGCCCAATAGAATGATAGGCATAATCAATAAGCGGCGAATGATATAAGCAGTCATAATGGCCACCTCATAACAAACTTATCTAGTGGAGGCTTTAAAAAGCCTCCACTAGAACTTCTTGCAGACGATACCTGCAAGAAGCAATATCTAACTTATGATAATTGGAATCGGGTTATGGGTTATGAACCACCTTCGATACCATAAGCATACCAGTAAGAACCAAACGCACCGACGCGGTTAAACCAATCCTGGACCCAGCGTTGTTCATAACGAACATTAATAGACTGAGCCAAAGTAATCTGGATCGCCTCAGCATGATGCAGCTTTTGCAGTTCGAAGTAAATCTGTTCCCGCTCGGCCGGATCAGCCGCCAATACACCGGCAGTCACCAGTTCCTGGAATTGGGCTTTCAAATCCTCGGGCAGCGCCTGGCGACCAGCATAGGTGCCGACTGTGAACGGCTGTACCCAGTTATGCGGGTCATGGATGTCCTCGACCCAACCGCTGGCGATCATCGGTACCTGGGAAGCCCGGAAGGAACGCAGCAGCGTCGGCCAGGGCATACCTACGATATCAACCTGGTAATTGGGATTAATGGAAGCCAGATTGGATTGCAAAATTTCGCCTACGGTTTGACGTGTTGTATTGCCAGTGTTGAAACCCACCGAGAAGCGGAAGCCGGTTTCGGGCAAGACGCCGCCCCAAGCCTTAGCCAGGTGTTCTTCACATTTGGCCAGATCGTACTCGTACATTTCGCCATCTGGGTTGTAGCCCAGCATGCCCAGGATGATGGGGCCATTGTTGCGTACGCCATCGCCATTCATCGCTTCGGCGATGTAGGTGTCGTAGTCGAAGCAGTAGTTCATCGCCAGGCGAACGTCAATGTCGGTGAAGAAGTCGTTGGGAATGCCGTTGCCATCCAATTGACCACTGCCGACGTAGGGCGAACCCTCGGCTACGTTGAAGGTCATGAAGACATCAGTACGAGCCACGGAAGGCAGATCGCCCCATTTACGCAGTGGCCCATTGGGGTTGTCCGGATTGGGGGTGCATTCATTCGTCTGCCAATCACAGAATTCGCCTACAAATTCATCAACCTGCGGCCGGTTAGCCGGTTGTACCGTTACAGTGTCGGCATCTCCGGCTTGCAGCATGGCAAACCGGGTGCCCCATTCATCAACGAGCTGAAGATGGACGGTCTTGATGCGTGGTTGGCCAGCAGGGCCGCCTTCCCATACAGGCATATCATCGGTGCGCCAGTAGTTTTCATTGGCGACCAGGATATACCCTTCGCCAGGAGTCCAACTGTCTAGCATGTAGGGACCAGTACCATTGATAATGGTGGATAGCTCATCATTTTCTGAACCCGGCGCATACCAGTTTTGCCAGGTGGCGCAGTCGCCATCCCAAGCGCCGTTTTCAATGGCCCATTCGCTGTCCAAAATAGCACCCCAAGATTGGGCGATAGTGGCCAGGAATGGCCCCCAGGGCAGCGTGTTGTTGAAAGTAACTGTCCCGGCGGCATCATCAGCAACAACGGCCGCTTTCACTTTCTCACAAACGGCGGCCAACTCTTCTGGTGTGGCATTGGCTTTGAGGCCATCCGGATCACCGGCATAAGCACCATCGGCAATCCCTTCCGTGACATCGCCTGAACTGTAGCCCAAGATGGGTTCTAACAGCAGCCACTGCGCACCATTGGGATCGGATTGCAGCAAACCGCGCTGGAAAGAATAAGCGACGTCGTGCGGTTCCAGGGTGCCACCTTCATGATAGATGACGCCTTCGCGAATATTGAAAGTATAGGTCAGGCCATCTTCGGAAATACCGCCATTAGCTTCAGTTGGCACTTCCAGGGCCAGCGCCGGCACATAACTAGTGCCATCTGAACCATTGTAGTAGATAAGCCCTTCCATCACGTTTTCGATCAACTGGCCGCTGGCTGTGTCATAAGCCAGAGCTGGATCCATCGTGTCAATGTCCCCGAATGTTACCTGAGTGAAGACGGTGGGATCAGCCTTGACGGGCATCGCGGCTTCTTCCGGCGCGGCCGGCACTTCCTGCACTTCGGTGACGACGCGGGTTACCTCAACAGTTTGCCCTTCTTGCACAACCGTTTCGGTGATCACACGTGTTACTTCGACTTCCTTGACAACTTCGACGGTCTCTGGGGTACAGGCGACCAATACGATTGCCAAAACGGCTATTACCGTTAATAACAAACCAATTTTCTTAATTTTGAACATGTAAAACCTCCTCCAATTAGCTTTGTCTAAAAATATTAACATTCATCATCTGCCTCATTTTGCCGTATTCGATACTATCACCTCCTTAAAACACATTTAAATTATCCTGCTATACAAACGTTTCGGCGTGGTGACAGGCTACCATGTGGGGCGCCTTTTCCGGACCCAGGTTGCGAAATTCCGGGTCATCCTGGCGGCAAATATCAGTCGCGTAAGCGCAGCGGGTGTGGAAACGGCAGCCTGGTGGTGGGGCCGATGGGTTGGGTACATCGCCTTCCAAAATGATGCGCTTTCGCTTGTCCTCGTGATCAACATCGGGCACAGGGATGGAAGAGAGCAAAGCCTGGGTGTAAGGGTGCAGCGGATGATCGTATACTTCATCGCGGCTGCCCAATTCGACGATATGGCCCAGGTACATGACGGCAACGCGGTCGCTGATGTAGCGAACCATTGACAGATCGTGGGCAATGAACAGGTAGGTCAATCCCAGTTCCTGTTTCAAATCGTCAAGAAGATTGACGACCTGGGCTTGAATGGAAACGTCTAGGGCTGAGATAGGTTCGTCAGCTACAATGAATGATGGGTTGGTAGATAAAGCACGGGCGATACCGATACGTTGTCTTTGTCCGCCGGAAAATTCGTGGGGGAATCGTTTGATAAAGTAGGGGTTCAGACCGACCAGGGAGAGCAGTTCTTGAACACGCTCTTTGCGGCTGGCGGCATTGCCGATGTTTTGAATCCGCAGTGGCTCGCTGACGATATTGCCGACGGTCATGCGTGGATTGAGGGAAGCATATGGGTCTTGAAAAATCATTTGCATATGGCGGCGTGATTTGCGCAGGTCTTCTTTTTTAAGTTTGGTCAGTTCTTGATCGCCCCAATACACTTCACCGGCAGTGGGTTCGTAAAGCTGCAAAATAGTACGGCCGGCGGTGGATTTGCCACAACCGCTTTCGCCAACCAATCCTAAAGTTTCACCCTTGTAAATATCAAAAGAGATACCGTCTACGGCAAAAACAGAGCCGACTTGCCGGCGAAAAACGCCGCGCCGAATGGGGAAATGCTTTTTTAAGTTGCGTACTTTGACAAGGATTTCGGGCTGAGTATAGGAGGGTTTGTCGTTGTTGCTGCTCATGCGGCTTCTCCTACGTACTCATTTTGACGAACGCCGTCACGTATCTCTTTGGCCCGCCAGCAAGCTGAAAAATGGTTGGGACCCACTAATTCTAATGATGGGTTTTCTTGCCAGCATAGATCAATCGTGTAACGGCAGCGGGGGGCAAAGGGACAGTGGGTAGGTTCTTGAAGCAGATCGGGGGGAAGTCCTTCAATAGGAATTAAGCGTTGTTTTTTCTGGGCGGTTATTTTAGGTATTGATTCTAGGAGGCCAAGTGTGTATGGATGGCTTGTCTGTTTGTAAATGCCGCGAACGGGGGCCATCTCGACGATGAAGCCGGAATACATAACAGCTACTTTCTCGACCAGGTTGGCAACGACGCCTAGATCATGGGTAATCCAGATGATGGCCATGCCTAATTTTTCTTTAAGTTTGGTGACGAGATCGGTGATTTGGGCTTGAATGGTGACATCGAGGGCGGTGGTAGGTTCGTCGGCGATGAGCAGGGAGGGGTTGCAAGCGAGGGCCATGGCGATGCCGATACGCTGCCGCTGACCACCGGAAAATTCGTGCGGGTAATCTTTGAAACGATCCTGGGCGTTGGGGATGCCCACAAGGGCGAGCATTTCGGCGGCCCGGTTAACGGCCTGCTCTTTGTTCATGCCCAGGTGGAGTTCCAGCCCTTCTGTCATTTGGAGACCGATGGTGAGGACGGGATTGAGGGAGGTCATGGGGTCTTGGAAGACCATGGCCATTTCGCGGCCACGAATGTTGCTTATTTCATCGCGGCTAAGTTTGAGGAGATCACGGCCGTTAAATATGGCTTCCCCATTGACAATACGGCCGGGCGGAGAAGGGATCAGGCCCATGATCGATAAGACGCCAACTGACTTGCCAGACCCGCTTTCGCCGACAATTCCCATTGATTCGCCTTCATCTAGCGTGTAGGAAATACCGTTGACAGCGTAAACAATACCTTCTTCGGTGTAAAATCGGGTTACGAGGTCACGAACTTCAAGTAAATGGGCCATAACTCTCCATTTAGGTTGTGTTTTGGGGATTGTTAATGAATTTTTTTCTCTCACCTTGTACTTAGAATATACACGATACAGATCGATCAAACAAGTTAAGGATGCCCGTTGTTTGTCACCCGGTTTTACGGTAAATGTTCCCGGAGTGTCTCTTGTAAATTCTTTCTGGCTGAATCAGGAAAATATTCCATCGTACACAACTCGGGCAATCCGGCCGATGACCAGCGTACCGGACGCGTCAGCACTCCACATTTCCGGCGCTGGATCATCGGCGGTCATGACGGTGATGGCGAATCCTTTGGCCGCTTGCCAACTGCCCTGCCAGACAACGGCCGTTTGCGCCCGCACGCCAGAAATGGAGCCGGTTTTCCCGGCCAGGTTGAGTTTTTGTGCTTCTTGTTCATCTGAGCCGTAATTGCCATATAACGAAAATGGCAGGTAGCGACCAACCCGGTCAGAGCCTACGCCGTCCATCAACTGCATCATCAGGTCACAGGCGGCAGGGGAGACGATTTCGCGGCGGAAAACGGCCGTTATCAATCGTGTGAACCCCTGCGGTGTAGCCGTGCCCAACTGGGGATTGTCCTGGGGCGGCGTACCGGACACCAGCTTGCGGTGTAAGTTCACATCGGGGAAACCAGATTCGGTTAAATAGGTCTGAATATTTTTCAGGCCGACGTAATCAATCAAGATGTTGGTCGCCAGATTGTCGCTGACATTCATCATCAGGAAAGCATAATCGCGCACTCGCATCGTCAAGCCCGGCGTTAGATATTGCAAGACGCCGCTGCCGGTCGTTAAATCGGCGCGGCGCAGCATGATGGGGTCGTCCAGTGAGGCGTCGCCGGCTTTGCATTGGGCCATGAGGGTGACCAGAACACCCAGTTTGATGACGCTGGCGGTAGGGAAAACCTCATCGGCGTGGTAGGTGTAGGTTTCGCTGCTTTGTAAATTGAGGGCAGAGATACCGATACGGCCGTTAAACGCTGCTGCCAATTCTTCAATCTTATGTTGGATGGACATCGAATCTCCTTAATGATGTTCAAGCTGCCATTGATTGGGTGTAAACCGGAGAAAATTGAAGCGGCACCAAAAACTGTTTTCCAGCGGGCTGCACGCGTAAATACCGGCCGCTATTTCGTCGGGAGTTTCATGCAAATGACAAATTCTTAACTGTTGCCATGCCACGCCATCCAGAGAAGACTCAAGCAAAAAATCGTGCCCGCGACGGCTGATGCGATACCATAACATCGTCACATCGGCAGAAATGTCTTGTGTGGCCCAATCGGAATAGCCTTGATTGGTGACGACGGAGCCTAATTTGTTAGCGCCTTCCGCCATATTTTCGGTTGACACCTTGATCCAGTTATCCTCATCCACGCGGATGATTAGGCCAGATTGGTCATAGAGGGCGCTGGGCCGAAATTCGACCTGGGTTGTCATACAAAAGTCGCCGGCAACTTTTTTCAACAGGCAGTGGCCATTATCGTTACGAAATCCATAATGCGTGCGCTGCCAGAAATCAGTTTTGGGCATTGTCCAAATTTCAAGGCCATTTCCCGTTTTGAATTGGTCTGGTTGATTAAACCAAAAATAATCATTTGAGATACGGGTTTCTGAAAAATTGTCTAATATGTTCACAAATTGTTACCTCAGGCCAGGATGGATTCAATCGCTTCCAGTTCAGCTTTGCTGAAATCCAGGTTGTCCAATGCCGCTACGGCTTCTTCAATGTGGCCGACCCGACTGGCGCCAATCAGCGCCGATGTCATGCCCGGATGGCGCAGCGTCCAGGCAATGGCCATTTGGGCCATCGATTGCCCGCGAGCGTCGGCCATCTTGTTTAGCTCAACAACGCGTTTGATGCGCTCCTGGTTGACGCTGTCGCCCCAATGGAGGGCGTCTTTGTATTTACCGGCGCGCGATTCTTCGGGAATGGTTTTGAGATATTTGTCGGTCAATATGCCCTGGCACAGCGGCGAAAAACCGATGCAGCCGATGCCTTCATTGGCCAGCACATCCAGCAAGCTATCTTCGATCCAGCGGTCGAACATGTTGTAGCGCGGCTGGTGAATGAGGCAGGGTGTGCCCAAGTCGCGCAGGATGGCGGCGGCTTGCCGGGTTTGTTCCGGGCTGTAGGTGGAAATGCCCGCGTAAAGTGCCCGCCCGCTGCGGACGATGAAGTCGAGTGCCCCCATCGTTTCTTCCAGGGGGGTGTCGGGATCGAAGCGGTGGCTGTAAAAAATATCCACGTAATCCAGCCCCATCCGTTTGAGGCTTTGGTCGAGGCTGGCGACTAAATATTTGCGTGATCCCCATTCGCCGTAGGGACCGGGCCACATCAGGTAGCCGGCTTTGGAGGAGATGATGAGTTCGTCGCGGTAGGGGGCCAGGTCTTCGGCCAAGATTTTGCCGAACGTTTCTTCGGCTGATCCGGGGGGTGGGCCGTAGTTGTTGGCCAGGTCAAAATGGGTAATGCCTAAATCGAAGGCGCGATGGATCATGGAACGGCCGTTTTCCAACACATCAACGCCGCCAAAATTGTACCAAAGCCCCAGCGTAATCGCGGGCAGCTTCAGGCCGCTGCGCCCGCTGCGCCGGTAAATCATCTTATCGTAACGGTTATCGGCTGCTTGATAAATCATTTTCACACTCCTATTTTTCATACGTCGTGAAACGTGAAGCGAGACAGAAAGCTATCACGTTTCACGTTTTACGCTTCACACCAACGGGTTCAGCGCAAAATAAATAATGTAAACAGTAATCGAAATGACGGTGTGTACCATCAAAACATTGTTAATGTATTGTTTTTCAGTGACCACCAACTCCTTCCTGGCGTACAAAGGCACAATAAACGGCGGCGGCAAAATGAGCAGGGTGAATATTGCCGCTTCAAAAAAGGCGTCCAGGTGTAAAAGATTGCGAATCAAAAAGGTATTGACAATATACGCCAACGGAATAAGCAGCGAGAGCCGAAGGACAACGATTTGCAGGGAATCGCGCAAGCCGCGCCGGTCGAATTGAATGCCATAGCCGACAATCACCAAAATCAATGGAATGGTGAGACTGCCCAGGAATTCAAACGCGGCCATAAACGCGCCGGTGACCGGCAATTCATAAAGCGTTTCGGCCATGCCCAGGAGATTCAGAATTAGGCTGGCCAGGATGGCCATAACGACTGGTGAGGTTAAAAAGGATCGGCCAATCCCAACCAAACTCTGGCTGCCATCCCGCTTCATTAACAGTAAGGGCAAAAAAACAAACCAGATAAAAATCTCATGTCCCAGGTCTACGACGGCGATGTAACCGATTTTCGATAAGCCATAGGCGCTGCCAAACAGGCTGATGCCCAACATGCCATACTCAAAACCGGTTGTGAGAAAGGGGAAGTATTCATGATTGATTTGAAACCGGTTTTTGATCCACTTGCCGAAAAAAAACAATAGAATGCACAGCAAGAAAGTGAAGCCAAAGATGACAAAATAAGCCGATTTCAGTTCAATCGCCAAAAACGAAATGAACAAAACGGCCGGCAGCGTCATATTGACAACAAATTTTCGCAAATCTTCAATAGTGGATGGATTCAAAAACTTACGGGAGCGAATCCAGTACCCCAGTGAAAGTAACAGCAAAATAGGCAAAACACGGTTGACGATTTGAATGGTTTGATCCATGTGAATTGTTTGCTCGATCTTGACTCCAGCAGGGTTTCAAACGGCAAACGCCGCCTCGATTTACCTGCTATCACTATCCTATCTTGAACAATGCTTGAGGTAAAGAAATACGGAATGATAACGGCCGTATACCATCACACCGGCATGGGTTACGCGTAGATGGATGGGGCTGTCGGGCTTTTTACCTGGAATATCATGCGCCGGCGCGCATGGTTTTCTTTTCTAAAAGCGGCTTGATACGGGCCAGCACCTCTGGTTCGGCTTCCAGTTCAAAGTAAACCTGGCCTATCCGCAGTGACCCGATCTGAAAAGGTTCCATCTGGGTCAGGGTGGCTGTCCAATCCGGACCAATAACACGATTATCCCCATTTGCTGTACCGCCGATTTCTTCCAGATATTCGCGCAGCAGCCACAGGGGGATGCCGCGAATTTCCCGGGCATCTTTGGTCATCAGTTACCCCCCGCCCACGGCCGGGAATATATTGATGGTGTCGGTCGGTTTGATGACGGTTTGTGGCCCGTTTTCCAGGTAGGGGTGGTCACGGCCGTTTACAAACACATGCACGTGCGGCCACAATTCACCCTCCTCATTCAGCAGTTCGCGGCGCATGGGCGGATAGCGGGTGACGACGATTTCCACCAAATCCATGACCGTCGTATTTTCCGGCAGGTCGAAATCCACCGTTTTTTGCCCGACAATTTGGCGTAATGTAGCGAAAAAATTGATCTTCATGCGTTACTCTCACATTTGGGGATGAAACTTCACCGGTAAAATCTACCGTTGTTTATACTGGCTGTGGCCGCCTCTCAGTCCCGAAGGGCTGCTTTCCAACCGTGCCACCTCTGGTTAAAATGCCAGATTATGCCCTTTGCCAGTATAGCGATGAATCAAGCATAGCATGGCTGTTTGGGCTTGCCAAATTACCCCCAACGCCACAAACCAATGGCAGCTAGCAGGCGGCCGGCCGCCGCCAGCATCAGAGCCGCCACAATGCCAATCGCTCCGGCCAGTGCCGGACCGAGTAACGAACCACCCAGAACGGCGGCGTTGAGCGCCAGATTGTACCAGGCCAGATGGGCCGGCCTCTGATCCGGCGGGATTTTTTCCAGCAGGTAGTTGGCGCTTGCCCCTCCGACCAGCGACCAGGCCAAGCCGCCCAGAGCTGAGGTGATGAGAAATAGTTCCAGGTCGTGGGTCACGGCCGTTAACGCCGGATAGACACTCATCGCTGCAATACCCACTGCCATCAAATGGTGATTGCCCAATCGTTGGGTGAGCCGGGCCAGTTGGCTGGAGCCAAGCAGCACTGCTCCGTAAAATACCGCATTGCCTAAACTGATTTCCTGGTCGGTCAGGTGCAAATGATTGACCCAGTACAGCGGAAACAAGGGAATGGCCAGGTACTGCGTCAAATGAAAAACAAATAGCAGGAGCAATAACAGACCAAACGGTCCGCGAAGCAGTTCCAGGTTGAGGCCAGGCTGTTTGATCCGGGTTAGAAAACGTAAACTTCCGGCGGCGACACGGCCGTCTCCCAACGTGCGGATGTGTCCAGGGCGGGCCTGATCACCCATCGAGCCATTCGCCATTGGCTGGGGCGGCTCACTGACCGGAGGTCGGATAAACCAGAGATGATAACTGCTCATCACCCCGCCGATAAAGCCCAGACCAAAAACGACTTGATACCCCAGCGGAAACGGCAGCCAATCCAAAATGAAACCACAAAGTAAGGAAACCACGACAAATACAATCGCCAGCAGCCCATTGCGAACACCGGCCACGTGCCCCCGCCACTCCGGCGGCACTGCTTCGGCAAACAGCGCATTAAACCCTACCGCCAGCGCCGTGCCGGGGATGCTCATGACCAGCATCAGCCCGATCAGCGCCTGAATCTGGCCTTGTGCGCCAAACAACAGCGGCAGGAAAATCCAGGTCGCGTAAAACAGCCGGCTCCAGACCGACGTCCAAAAGACGCCCAGCCGGATCGGCCGTTTTTGCAGCCATTGGCCGGCCGGCAGCGTAAAAAACAGGCTGACCAGCGCCGGGCTGGCATTAAGCAGGCCAATTTGCAGCCCGTTGGCTCCCAGCCGGGTGGCAAAAATCACCATAAAACTGATAGCACTGCCGCTCAGCACGCCGTACCAGGCAATGTCCAGGTAAAGATGCCAAAAATTGGCTCGATGTTCGGCTGGAATCGCCTGAGCGGTACGGCGGAAAGGTAAAACGGTCATCAAAATACCTCAACGGATGGGGCGGATTTTTGGTAGAAAACAAAGCTGCCCATCATCGAATCAGCAATTATAGCAGTCAATTTGGCCAGGGCGATGGTCTGGTTTAGGTATTTTGTCCACCCTCGTCAAAGGTGAAGATTTGCGGGAAGTGACTATAATCGAACGCGAAGTTAATAGAGTACAAACGAGGTATTGATGATGAAAACTGTTGTGATCACAGGCAGTACACGCGGGATTGGGTTTGGATTGGCTGATGCCTTTTTGGATTTGGACTGTGGGGTGGTGGTGAACGGCCGTACCCCATCCAATGTCGAAAAAGCCTGCCAGCAGTTAGCCGCTAAACGCAACTCTGACCGTTTGCATGGCTTCGCCGCCGACGTGGCCGACCTGGCTCAGGTGGAAGCATTGTGGGCAACGGCCGTTGCCCATTTCGGTCAGGTAGACATCTGGATCAACAATGCCGGGCTGGGCCACGACATGCTGCCCATGTGGCAGCTGCCACCGGAGCGGATCAAAACCATTGTCGATACCAACATTTTAGGGCTGATGGTTGGTTCCCGCGTGGCCATTCGCGGCATGTTGGCCCAGGGCCACGGCCAGCTTTACAACATGGAAGGGGCTGGTTCCAATGGCCACGTGCGCAACGGTATGAGTGTTTATTCGACCAGCAAAGCGGCCGTTCACTTGCTTTCCCAGGCATTGATTCAGGAGGTGGAGGGAACGGCCGTGCAGGTGGGAACCCTCAGCCCCGGCATGGTCGTCACCGATCTGCTGCTTGATCCCCTGAATGCTGATCCCGAAATCTTTACCCGCAGTCAACGAATCTTTAACATCCTTTCCGACCGCGTGGAAACCGTTGCCCCCTTTCTCGCCCAAAAAATCCTGGAAAACGACCGGAACGGGGCCAAAATCCAATGGTTGACCCGCCCCAAAATGATCTGGCGTTTCCTGACTTCACCATTCGTCAAACGAAACCCCCTGGGTGACCTTTCGCCTGGAGCAGGCTAGACTTGCCTGAAAGCCCGGTAGAGCTGCGTAAAAATCGCAGATTTTGATAAATGTGCCATTTGCTTCTTGACATTTATTCGTTTTTAGTGTAACCTAATGAACGTTAGGTAGATATATGAATTTAATAGTTCAACTTGTTCGTAGGATTGGAAAAAATGTTAAATAATGCGGTAGCTATTCGATTGGCAACAAAAGAAATTTGGCGCAACTTGGGGCGCTTTTTATTGGTGAGCTTTGTCATTGCCTTGATCACCCTGCTGGTTTTGTTTTTAGCCGGGTTGGGCGAAGGGTTGGCCAACGCCAACAAGGAATACTTGAGCAAAGTCGACGCCGACCTGATTTTGTTTCAGGAAAAGGCCGATTTATCGGTGGCGGCCAGCCAGTTAGGGCAGTCGTTGATGAATGACATCCAACGCGTGCCCGGCGTGGCTGAAGCAGCGCCAATTGGTTTTAGCAATGTGTTCATCCGTTACGCGGCTGACCAGGAGCCGTTGTCTGTTTCTTTGCTGGGCGTGGAGCCGGGTAAGCCAGGCGAAATGGTCGCCTACGAAGGACGGGGATTGGGCAGTTCACGAGCCAATGAAGCCATTTTGGACAGCAACGTAGCCCGCCAGACCGGTTTACAGGTAGGCGATTCATTTACCGTGGAAACTACGCAGGGCACGGTTGATCAGCTTTATGATTTGGAAGTGGTTGGCATTAGTGATGGGCAGCAATTTTTCTTTGCGCCAACGGTGGCTGTGCCGCTGGATACCTGGGATCGCATCCGTCCCCGCCCGACGAATTCGCCGTCAGGCAATGAACTGGTTTTCAATATTGTCGCTGTTCAGTTAGATAACCCCGACGAGTTGGTAACGATGGCCGACATTCTGGAGGAACGGGTTGGCACCATCGAAGCCGTCGATGTCGTGACGGCTTACGAATCAGCGCCCGGTTATAGCGAACAGCAGTCAACGATTCAAACGCAGCGCGGTTTTACATTGTTGATTGGCGTCCTGGTGGTGGGCGGCTTTTTCCAGATTCAAACGCTGCAAAAGGTCGTTCAGGTGGGCGTGTTGAAGGCGCTGGGCGCTTCCAACCGCACGGTGGCCCTGGCGACGACTTTCCAGATTGTTGTGACCAATTTCTTTGGCGTGCTCCTGGGCGGTCTGGCGACGCTGCTGCTGGTTTTGAGTTTCCCGGATGGAATTCCGATTACGTTTGAGGGCAGTCAGGTGCAGGTGGCGATCATCACGCTGCTGTTGATTGGCCCGTTGGGTGGTTTGATGTCGATTCGGTTGTTGACGCGGGTGGAACCGCTAACGGCTTTAGGCTTGTCTTCATAAGGAGCATTTCAGCTTCTGAGCTGACTGGCTGAAACACTAAAAGGATTTTTACGATGAGTGTGGTACTTTCGACCAATTTGGTAACAAAAACGTATGAGTTGGACAAGAATGTGATTACGGCCGTTGACCAGGTCACAGATCGGA
>JBNKZT010000032.1:0-28607 GCA_050301775.1 Promineifilaceae bacterium (SeqCode) | reverse complement strand
AATTCGGCTGCCCGCGCCAGATAATTAGCGGGAACACCATTTACGCCGCTAGCCGCCAATGATTCTGCTATCAAATCAACCAGGCGTAGATTTTGCTCCCCGGCGGCGGCTCGCTGCCAGCGTACCGGCAGCAAGTCAAACCCGGTTTGCTTGAACGTTTCAAATTCCGGTAAGTGCCAGCCGTTTTGGTTAAGATGGCTGTACGCGGCCAAAAAACCCGGCGTTTCCAAATCTGGCCAAATGGCATAAGGGCCGGCGTACTCGATTAACGTCCCGCCCAAATCAAAAACGATTGTGTCAATTGTCATCCTTTCTCCATACCGTAGGGGTGAGGCAATCGGCTATAATCTTAGCTTAACGAACGGCCTTCTCTCCGATTGCTTCACCCGCATTTGTGGCTGTTGGCGGGCGAGGCAGCGGCTAGACAAGGTTCTTTGTCATTCCTGACGCCCTACGCCGCTGCTTCGCCCCTACAATGCTTTGCTAAAAATTCGATTATTTCCACGTGCCTTTATTCGACCTATAAGCGCCAAAAACGGCCCCAATAATAGTTCCGATAATAGCGCCAGATATTGGAGCTATGCTCAAAAGATCTAATGTACCAGGCGCCCCTACTAAAAACACTACAGAGCAAAAGAATACCCCAGCAGCAAGCGCAGCTCCAATAATTGCATAACAGATAATGGAGGCTATCTTTTTAAACATGCGTCATGTGTGTTCCACTAACCGAGCAACCGTCACCCCCGCGCCGCCTTCACCATCTTTGCCTTCTTCCCAGGAGGCGACGTGTTGGTTTTTACGCAGGGCTTTACGGACAGCTTCGCGCAGTTTACCCGTACCTTTGCCGTGAATAATGCGAACCCACGGCATGCGAGACAAAAATGCGCTGTCAATGTATCTTTCCAATTCACTGAGGCCGTCTTCCACACGACGGCCGCGAATGTCTATTTCGATGTTAACCGATGGGCCGGAAGCGATGTAGACTCTTTCCGGCTCTTCGTCAACCGGACGGCCTTTGAAGAGTAAATCTTCCAGTTTGGCCCGCATTTGCAGGCGGCCAACGGCTATCAGGGCCTCTTTTTTGCTGAGGGAGACGACTTCGCCTTTCACGTTCAGGCTTTTGACCATAACCGTGTCACCTTCTTGGAGAGACGGCCGTTTCCTTTCCACCTTCACCGATTCCACTACCGGCGCGATGGTCTCAAACTGCGTTTCTTCAATCTCTTCGACCTGCTTGCTTAACTTTTTGAGCTGATTCAGCGAATCCACATCGCGCAGCCGCTTGCGCGCCTGCCGGATTTCCTCTTGCACCGCTTCGATTTCAGCCTGGACCAGTTCGCGGGCTTCGGCCAGGAGGCGCTGTCGCTCCTCTTCCATTTGCTCCAGGCGGCGTTCCAGGGCATCACGATTGTCCTCTGCTTCGCGCAGCGCCAGCCGCGTACCCGCTTCCTCCGATTCCATTTTTTCGCGTAGAGCGTAAATCGAATCGAGTAGATTTTCGGCTTCATGGCCGCCGGCGCCAATCAAACGCAGGGCATCATCCAGCACCGTCTCATCCATCCCCAGCCGCCGGGCAATGGCAAACGCATTGGATTTGCCGGGCAGGCCGATGGTCATTTCATACGTCGGGGAGAGCGTTTCCACATCAAACAACAATGAGGCATTGGTCGCGCCGCTGGTCTGGCTGGCGTACAGTTTCAGTTCCGGATAGTGGGTGGCGATGAAGGTCGTCGCCCCTTTGTCGCGCAAAAAGTTGGTGATTGATTGGGCCAGCGCTGCGCCCTCAGCCGGGTCTGTGCCGGAACCCAACTCATCGAGCAGCACCAACGAATGATCGTCTACTTGTTCCAGAACGCGGATGATGTTGGTGACATGAGCCGAAAAGGTGGACAGACTTTGCTCGATGGATTGTTCGTCACCGATGTCGGCAAAGACGTTGTCGAAGAGGGTCAATCGAGCTTCAATCGCCGGTAGATGTAAGCCCGATTGAGCCATCAATACCATCAAGCCCATTGTTTTCAGGCTGACGGTTTTGCCACCGGTATTAGGGCCGGTGATGAGGACAATGAAGGTTTCTTCGTCCAGCGTCAGATTGGTGGGGACAACGCTGTGCGGGTCGAGCAGGGGGTGGCGGGCGCCTTTGATCCAGACAGTCGAGCCGGGGTGATAGTTGCGCGGCGGCGGCGTCCATTTGGCCAGTTCGTTGGCATGTTTGGGTGGTTGGGGTTCAGCAAAGGCGCGCCATTCGACAAAATCCGGTTCGACGCCGTCAATGACGGCCGCATAGCGGGCGCGGGCAAAGATGAGGTCGAGTTCGGCCATTCGTTCCACGACGCGTTTGATGGAATCGCCTTGTTCGGCAATTTTGCCCGATAGTTCGGCCAGAACGCGGTTGATTTCTTCTTCTTCCTGAATCTGGAGGCCGCGAAATTCGTTGTTGAGGTCAACCGTGCCGATAGGCTCCACCCACAGTGTGGCCCCGCTGCCGCTTTGATCGTGGACAATGCCTTTGACGCGCCCTTTGGCGTCGGCTTTGAGGGGGACGACGTAACGGCCGCTGCGCATCGTAATGATCGCTTCTTGCAGGTATTGGCTTTGGCTGCTGTTGAGGAGTTTTTGCAGTTTGTCCTGGATACGGCCGTGTGCTACCCGTAAATCCTGCCGAATCCGGGCCAGTTTGCTGCTGGCACTGTCTAACACCTCGCCCCGGTCGTCGATTGTGTTGGTGACGGCCGTTACAATGCCAGGGCATTCCTCAATCAACAGGGCAATATCAGCCAGATGAGGAAAATCATCGGCCGCTTTAACCAGTTGGCGGTTCAAATTGCGGGCGGCCACGAGTGTGTTACGGATGGCCAGCAAATCTTCGGCGGGCAGGGTGAAGCCGCGTAGGGCATTGTCCACCGGACGGCGTACGTCACGCGCCCCGCCAATGGAGACATTGCTGTGGGTGTCCAGCAGTAAGACGGCCTCACGGGTTTCGGCCTGCCACTGTCGGGCGGTGAACAGGTCGGTTGTGGGCTGTAAGCTGCGGGCCAACGCTTCACCGGCGCTGAAGCTGGTGTAGCCGGCCAGGATGTTGAGCGCTTTGTTGAATTCTAATGTTTGAAACGATTTTGTGTCCATGAATTGATAGTCGTTAGCTGATCCCTGCGGCATCGCTGCCATCAGGGACAGGCATTGGGTAGAAAAGGCCGCCTTGCAAAACAGTATCGTGGGCCTCGATTAGCACGTCAGGTCCAAAAGATTGATTAAGATAGCCTGCCGCGCCGGTTTTTTTACTAAAAGCCGCCTGCAAGTATATCTGAATTTTGTGGGTAGGGCAGAAGCAACGGCCGTCCCCGATTCTACCCGCCCTTTTTGCTCGCCCACCATTCCAACATCCGGTAAACTAACAGCCCTTATGGATGTTCAGGATCGTCATAACCGTTATGTGATGCTGCAGCGTGTCAAACTGCTCTGGCTCAAAGGCGTGCTGGAGGAATCGCTGCATGGCGCGGAGCTGCTGGACCTCAACATGGCCATCCGGCCCAATGCCGTGGCCGGCGCCCACGCTCCCGGCTGGCAGCAAGGGCCCAGCTATCCGCAGGGGGACGAATTTGACACGCCGCTGCCAATAGGCAAGAAGATTTGGCAATTGTACGATGAGGCTGGCGGGGCACTGCTCATCATGGGTGCACCCGGTGCCGGCAAAACGACGACGCTGCTGCAACTGGTGACCAGTTTGGTAGAACGGGCTGATTTGGATGAGCAGCAGCCGGTGCCGGTGGTCTTGAGCCTGGCTACCTGGCAGGGCGATAAATCGCTGGCGGCGTGGATGGTGGACGAATTGGCCAATCAGTATGAAGTGCCGCGTAAGTTGGGACAGGAATGGATTGGAAACGGCCGTCTCCTACCCCTGCTCGATGGCCTTGATGAAGTGGAACAGGAACTGCGCCCCGGCTGTGCCCAGGCCATCAACCAGTTCCGGGGCCAGTACCCCGATGAACACCTTGTCGTAACCAGTCGTAGCCAGGATTACAAAGCGTTGGATATTCGGTTGGAATTATCGCAGGCCATCATTTTGCAGCCGCTCTCGCTGGACCAAATCGACATTTATCTGGCCAGTGTGGGCAAACGGCTGGCCGGGCTGCGAGCGGCGCTGCAAACGGATGTAACCCTGCGCGAACTGGCCCAAACGCCGCTCATGCTCAGCATCATGACCCTGGCCTACTACCGGATGCCGGCCGACATTGCCATTTCATTGGGCGGCGGCGATTTGAGCCGTAAGCTGCTTTTCGATGTGTACGTAGAACGCATGACGCGTTATCGCGGCGGCGACAAGGAGTACGCGCCGGAAGATGCGGTGCGCTGGCTGGCCTGGCTGGCGCAGCAGATGGCGGCGCGTAACAAGACGATGTTCTTTCTGGAAGGATTGCAGCCCAATTGGCTGCCGCGCGGTCGTCAGCGCCAGTACGCCGACCGGCTCAAGCTGGTGGTTGGTTTGTTGGTTTTATTGGTTGGTTTGTTGGGCGGGATGATTGGATTGTTGGTTTCTGGCTGGCCGGCGCTGGCTGTGGCTGCCGGTTTGGCTGTTGGGGCGGCGCTGCTGCCAGTGTTGTTTAGCCGTTTTTTGCTGCGCCGCCGGGTTCATTGGTTCCAGATCGAAACGACAGAGACGCTGGATTGGTCCTGGCCCCATGCCTGGTTTGGTTCCGGGGCCGGCGCTTTTGTGGGGGCACTGATTGGTTTGCCGTTGTCGCTGATTGGCGACCGGAACTGGTCTGATGGACTGCCCTGGGCGCTGCTGCTGGCCGGTTTTTTGGGTTTGAGCCAGGTGTTGGAGAATGCGTTGGTGCGTAATGATGTGAAGTTGCGGACGACGCCGGGACAAGGGATTGAGCGGTCGCAGCGTAATGGCTGGTTGGTGGGGGGTGTTAGTGCGGCGGTAACGGCCGTTACTCTTCTCCTCATCGCCTTTATCAGCAGCCTGTGGCTGGATTTTAGCCTGATGCGGGCGGCCGGTTGGATTGTCGGCGGTGCACTGTATTTAGGGCTGGTCGGCGGTATGTTGTACGGCGGTCTGGCCTTTTTACAGCATCGGCGGCTGCTGGCAATTTTGCAGGAGGACGGCGTGATGCCGCCCGATTACGTGCATTTTCTGGATTATGCTGCCGAGCGCAATTTGCTGCGTAAAGTGGGCGGTGGTTATATGTTTGCCCATGCTTTGTTGTTGGATTATTTTACGAAGCACTATGCGGGGCGGGATGATTGATGATTAAAGATTTAAGATTGAGTCCACCGAAAAAAGTTCAACTTTTGGTCATTAACTGAAAATTTCTGTCGAGACGAAAAGTTGAGCTTTTGGTCTTGAAAGGCTTTTTTCGGAAGAGTCAAGATTGACGATTGGTCCTAATCATCAATCATCAAGCTTTGTTTAAGCCATGTTCGATTCTTTACCTGACTTTCCATTAGACCAGCGTTGGCGCGGCCAGAAGTTTCCCGGCCCGGTGGTGGTGGCGATTATTGAACGGCAAACGGTTACGTCCGCGACGGCCGTTGCCGACGCCAGCCGCCCGACCCTCCCCCACTATTTACTCATCCGCCGAAACGGGGATACGTATACGGGTCAATGGGCATTGGTGGGCGGTAAGTGGGATTTTGGCGAGATGTTGGTAACGGCCGTTACCCGCGAAGTTAAAGAAGAAACCGGCCTCGACGCCACCTTTATCGCTCTGCGTGGTCTGGTCAGTGAGCGCCTGGTCTCGCCTGACCAGAAAGGCCCGGCGGCTCATTTCCTCATTTTGGTGTGTGAACTACGGGCTGAGGAGGGTGTTGCCAGTGAGCAAAGCGAAGGGGCAGTCGCCTGGTTTAGCCGGTCGGAAATTGATGGGCTGCATGAGCAAAACGCCATTATCCCCAGTGATTATTTGATGATTCAGCATTTTGCCGGAGCCGCCGAATCCATCCCTCATTTTGAGGCGGAAATGATGACTGCCTTGGGAAGTGATGAGGCGCATTCTACACGCCTGATTCGGTTTGAACGTTTTGATGGATCAACATGACAAAAGGCACAAACCGAAGTGCTTGTTGCGTTCCAGGAGCGTTTTTTTACGTTGCCCATTATTCAATTAGACGCAGTTGGTTGATGATATAACGGCCGTGCCTTAATAAGACTGGTTTCTCATTTGCCGGTGGTAGATAACCCATTAAAATAAAGGCGTCTCTGGTTAATTTTCCAAAAACCTGTGGGTAGCGATATATGGCTAGAATTTTAGTGATAGACGATGATCGAATAATCCGCCAAATCTTGTTGGATGGGCTGCGATTAGCTGGTCGGCATGAAGTAATTTTAGCCGAGGATGGTTTTGAAGGTGTAGAACTTGCCCAAAAGCTGCGGCCGGACTTAATTGTTTGTGACGTAGAAATGCCGCGTATGAATGGTTATGGAGTCATTGAACGGCTGCAAAAAGACCCCTATACCGCTCGCATCCCCTTTATTTTTTTAACCGGATACGGCGACCGCGGGTCAGTCCGCCAGGGCATGGCCTTGGGGGCCGATGATTATATTTCCAAGCCGTTTAAGGTTGCCGAGCTGATAGAGGCGATGGAGACCCGTCTGGAAAAAGTTTCGCGGTTGGAAATGCATTACGAACAAAAAATGGATGCACTGCGGGATAGTATTTTGTTGGCTTTGCCCCACGAACTGCGGACGCCACTGTCACTCATTATCGGTTATGGTGAAGTTATTATTAAGCAGGCGGATGATTTACCGAATAAGAAAATCCGGTCTTTGGCGGAATCAATTACACGGTCTGGACGGCGGCTTCATCATTTATTTGAAAATTACATTATTTATGCCCAGATTGAATTACTCATGACGGAGCCAGAGCGTGTGGGCCGGATGCGGCTGTTCCGCGAAGCCATACCGACCAGTCTTGTGGAAAAGGTGGTTCGGGAGCAGATGAAGAAACACGGCCGTACCGCCCAATTGTCGATAAATTCAAATGATTTACCTTTGCCCATTTCCAGCGACAACTTAAAAAAAATCTTTTACGAACTCATTGACAATGCTTTCAAATTCTCGCCGGATGATTCCTTGGTAGAGATTTCATTGGCGCGTGATGAAGAGTCGTTCGTTTTTCAGGTGAGTAATCAGGGGCGGGGGATGACTCCGGAACAGGTGTCAGGCATTGGCATGTACATGCAGTTTGAGCGCAAGATTCACGAGCAGCAAGGCACGGGTATGGGACTGGTTATTGCCAAGCGGTTGACTGAATTGTATGGCGGCTGTTTGACGATTGAGAGTACACAGGGAGTTACGACGTTGGTGAAGGTGAGTTTGCCGTCATAGCAAATGAATTACCCGGTTTCGGTGGGGGGAACGGCCGTGACCACTTTGGACATATTCGTAATTGCTGCCGCCGCCAACTGGGCAACCACACCTAACAAAGCCAAATCCCCCTCATTGAATTCTTCTCCATCCAGCTTATTCAAAGCCTGGATAACTCCCAAAACCTTATCGGCATAAACAATCGGCACGCATAACATGGAATGGGTGCGAAAATCAAAATCGTGGTCTATTGTAGATGAAAAGCGGGGGTCAAAATGAACATCATCGACCATTACCGCCTCCCGATTGGCGGCCACCCAGCCGGCAATGCCTTCTCCCATGGCCATCCGATAACCGGTCAGCTTCTCGCGTACGTCGCCAAAAACAACCACAAACACAAGTTCATTTGTTTCTTCATCGACGAGCAGCAGTGAACCTGCATCAGCATCAATGCTGGCCAGCGCCGATCCCAAAATGCGATCCAGCAGCCCCATGACATTGGTCTTTTCGGTGACGCTGGTGGCGACTTCCTGCAAGGCGCGCAGCGCGTCCAGCACATTGCGCAGCATTTGCACTTCACGTTCTAATGCTTCATTGTCTGCTTTTAGTTGAACATTTTGCAGTTGAACAAATCGTAGCAACTCGCGAAAATCGCTGCTCATGGCTGTCTCCTGTCCATACCTTGTTAGATTTACTGACATAACAATTATAACACAATCAAATATGCCTGGAGCCAATTATAAATAACGTTGAGTGGAAACGGCCGTCCTGCTACAATCACGCCACATTCCACACAACGAGGTTCAAAAACACCATGACCATTAAAATACTCTTGCTCCAGGCCCGCCACGCCGACGATGCCGCCCGGTTGGAAGAACGCAGTTCTTTTGCGGCGATGGCCGGGGTCGATGAGACCCAGGTCGTTGCCTACGATTTGCTGACCGGCACACCCACACTGGCCGAAGTACGCCGCTATGACGCGCTTATGGTCGGCGGCAGCGGCGATTATTATGTTTCCAAAGGCAATTTACCAAACTTTGAGGGTGTCTTGGCGCTGCTGGCTGATGTGGCTGCGGTAGGACGTCCCACATTTGCTTCCTGTTTTGGCTTTCAACTGCTGGTGCAGGCATTGGGCGGCGAGATTGTCTATGATGCCCAACATGCTGAGGTGGGGACGTATGACGTGACGTTGACGGAAAACGGCCGTTCCGACGACCTCTTACACTACTTACCCAACACCTTCCGTGCCCAACTGGGGCGTAAAGACCGGGCCTCGCGTTTGCCGGAAGGCGTACTTCATCTGGCCGTCAGCGAATTTGCGCCCTTTCAAGCCCTGCGTGTGCCTGGTCAGCCCATCTGGGCTACCCAGTTCCATCCCGAACTGACCAAAGCCACCAATCTGGCCCGCTTCCGGCGTTACATGGCCGGCTACGCGTCCATAATGGATGAAGCGGAAGTGGCCAAAACGCTGGCCCGCTTTGACGAGAGTCCTGAAGCAAATCAGCTTATCGGCCGTTTTTTGCAGCTCGTTTTCGGCTGAGCCATTTGACCACGCCCCACAAAGAATTAAAGCGAGGCACACGGCGACAGTAGGCGTTGTAGGCGGCTCCCATTTGCTGCTGGCAGAATCGTTCTTCCTGAATAGATTGTAGATAGAAAAAGAGAGTGGCCAATGTGGCGGCGACGGCCGTTACCCAATGCCAGTTTAACAGTGCCAGGCCTATATTCAACAGCGCGTAGCCCACATACTGTGGATGGCGCACGATGGCATACACGCCTCGCTCCACTACCTGGGTGGTGTAGACAAAACTCTTCTCCGCTTCTACCCGTCCGTACTTTTTGAGATAGTAAAATGGGGCAAACATGAAAAAGAGGGACAGGGGTACGGCCGTGACCCCCATAATCTTCAAAAAAAGCGTTTCGTAGGGGATGACTAACTGACTGCTGACGAATAAGACGATGGTGGCCGTAGCTCCCAATACGAAGTAAAGGTTGGGCCGATCTGGCCCGCTTTTGTGGCTCATCTCCTGATTATAACAGAGGTTTTGCTGCTTGAAGTAACGGCCGTTTTCCCTTAATCTATACCCATGAACGAGGGTAGTAAATTCCGAGCCGGCCCGCCCCCTTACCTCAAAGAGCGTTACCGGCTGGTGGAATGGGTCGGCGAAGGCAGTATGGGCGTCGTCTACCGTGCCCAGGATGAAACACTGGATCGCCAGGTGGCGATAAAGTTCCTCCCGCCCGGCCACATGGGCAGCGATGCCAGCGACCGCTTTTTGCGCGAAGCCCGCGCCGTGGCCCGCCTTTCCCACCCCGACATCATGACCCTGTACGACGTGGACCGGGAAGATGGCTGGTTTTACCTGGTGCTGGAATACATCCCCGGCCACGATTTACACACGATTTTGGCGCAAAAGAAGGAACCGCTGCCCTTGAGCCAGGCGTTATCGGCCATTCGCGGCGCATTATCCGCTCTGGACTACGCCCACAACCAGGGCATTATCCACCGCGACATTAAGCCGGAAAATATCATGCTAACGCCGGACGGCCGTGTCAAAGTCACGGATTTTGGCCTGGCGCGGGTGCAGGGTGACGTGCGGCTGACGCAGGCTGGAGCGCTGCTGGGCACGGTGCTGTATTTGGCCCCGGAAATGATTGCCGGGCAGCCAGCCAGCGCCGCCAGTGATTTGTACGCCATCGGCGGGGTTTTGTATGAACTGCTTACCGGCCAGCCACCCTTCCCCGGCGACCAGCCAACGGCCGTTCTCATCCAAACCCTTAACGATCCGGTCACGCCGCCCAGCCAGCTTAACCCCGGTATCCCGGCGGCCGTCGAGGAAATCATTCTCAAGCTGCTGGCCAAGGAACCAGGGGCCCGTTTCCATTCGGCTGACGAGGTGCTGGCTGCGCTGCCGGTAGTGATTGACTCGATTGTTCCTGTTACGCCTGGCCGGTCTGTGTCACCATCGGCGTCATTGGTCGAACGTATCGTTCGTAGTTCGTCAACGGCCGTTCCCACCCCAGAATCGCCTGATTTACTGCCCAACCTGCTCATGACCGCTGCGCTGGAAGATACGGCCGCAGCTATCGAATCGGAGCGCCGCCGCCTGGCCGATTTGCTCCAGGAAAGCATCATCGAACCGCTGACGCTGCTGCTTTCCCAGGCCGGTGTGTACGAGCAAACGATGGGTGCCAATCCTACAGCGCGCATGGCTGTTTCGGTTTTGACGACGTTGGCCCGGCAGGTCTTGCAGCAAGCCCGCGATTTAGAGAGCAACCTGTACCCGGCGCTGCTGGAAACGCTGGGGCTGGAACCGGCGCTAGAGGCGCTGGCCAATCAGGAAATGCGGGCGCACGGCTTGCAAATTACACTCAATTTGCACCGTTTGCCGGAACGACTGCCGCCAGTCGTGGAATTGGTTTTGTTCCGGGTGACGCAGGCGGCGCTGGCCCAGGCTGTCCGGCAGGCCCATGCCACGGAAATGATGATCCAATTGGAACGCCGGGATGAAAATTTGGCATACCGGTTTGAGCATAACGGCCGTTCTGCCCCCAGCGACGATTTCCTTGCCTCAGCCCAACCCCGTATCGAAGGGCTGGGCGGGGTTATGGAGGTGGCGGCTGATGGGCAGGGGTTTGTGATACGGTTTGGATTGGTTACTGCCGTAGACCTGACCCCGCGTGAAATGGACGTTATTCAACTGCTGGCCGAAGGGTTAAGTAACAAGGAAATGGCCCACATCCTGTCCGTCAGCCCGCGTACGATTAACTTCCACCTGGACAATATTTATTCCAAGCTGGGGGTTAGTTCGCGCACGGAAGCGGCCGTTTACGCCCTGCGCCAGGGGTGGGTGCGCAATAGTTAGAAACCCGATTTTTTGGAAAAATTGGGTTTCTGGAACCGATACCTGTTCAAATTACCGGGATGTAAACCCGTCAACTACCCGTTCTGCGACATGCCGGGTTCATGCTACAAAGTAAGCATGAATCTAACCTGTGTTGTAAGGAGACAAAAATGAACGCGAAAAATGTGATGAATGCTTTAAGCCCGCTCAAGCCGTACCTGGACGACCCCAACATTTCGGAAATCTTGGTTGATGGCTACGACAAGATTTACATCGAACAATTTGGACAGTTTAAGGACCTGGCAACGCCCTTCAAGAGCGAAGCCGAGTTGATGGGTTTCATCAATGGGGTCATCGCTGCCCTGGAACGCAGTCCAGAGGAGTCAAGATATATGATTGACTCCCGCCTGCCCGATAACTCGCGCATCAACATCGTTTTACCACCGGTGGCTATTCTGGGGCCATCACTAGTGATTCGCCGGTTTTCAGTGCGGTCATTCACCTTTGAAGAGATGATCAAATATAATTCTCTCAACGAAGTCCTGGTCGAATTCTTCAAGGCGTGTGTCTTGGGGCGGCTGAACATCGTTATGGCTGGCGGAACCGGTTCGGGTAAAACAACGGTCCTCAATTTACTCACAGGCTTGATCCCGCCTGATGAGCGCATCGTCACGGTTGAGAATGCGGCCGAACTCAAGCCGCCCGATACGCTCAAGCGGGTCATCCGCCTGGAAAGCCAATCGGGTGACGCCAGCGGCAAAGGGGTGGTCTCCATGCGCGACCTGGTGCAAAATGCGCTGCGGATGCGGCCGGACAGGCTCATCATTGGCGAAGTGCGCGGCGGGGAGGCGATTGACATCATCCAGGCTATGAATACCGGTCACGATGGCAGCATGTTTGGCATTCATGCTGGCAATCCCCGCGATGTACTGACCCGGCTGGAAGGAATGGTAGCGATGGCCATGCCTTCACTGCCGCTGCTGCAAGTGCGCCAACAAATGGCGACGGCTTTTGATCTGATCATCTATCAAGAACGGCTGCGGGACGGCTCGCGCAAGGTGATGCGCGTTTCGGAAGTGGTAGGGATGCAGGGGGATGTGGTGCTGCTGCAAGATATTTTCCGCTTCCAGGAGACGGGGATAGCGGACGGCCGTATCCAGGGCCAATTCCTTCCCACCGGCACCATCCCCAGCTTTCTTAAGAAAATTCACGCTGCCAACGTTACCGTGCCGATGAGTTTGTTTACACCGCAGTAACGTCGCATGAAGCCGGAGCCTGGGGAGGCTCCTCTACTCTGGCAAAAAAGTAGAGGGATCTCACAGGTTTCGGCTTTGTACCGATCATATCATTCCACCGGAATCAACTCGATCTCATACAACTGGGGCCACCATTTTCCGGTAACAAACAACCGGTCATTTTCTTCATCGTAGGCAATACCATTTAAAACATCCCATTCTTGAGTAACTATCGTTAAATCTAGCAACCCTGCCAGATCGATCCATCCCACGACATCCCCAGTGTCTGGATTGATGCGAACAATGAAGTTGGTTCGCCAGACATTGGCATAAATTTCCCCATTCACATACTCGAGTTCATTGAGCAAATAGACGGGGTTTTGCTGCGAGTCAGTTACCGCAACCTGACCAATCTCTGCCATACTATCCGGGTCCAGGAAATGCAGAATGTTAGTTCCATCACTCATGATCAATCGGCGGCCATCGTGGGTTATTCCCCAGCCTTCGGTCGGATAATTCCAAGTCTCCAGCAGTTCCCAGGTATCCCTGTCATAAATGAATCCTGTGCCATTGCGCCAGGTCAGTTGGTAGAGGTGATCGTCAAAAATCGTGATGCCCTCGCCAAAATATAACTCTGCCAATTGCAGTTCACGAATGATTTGGCCAGATTCCAGGTCTGTTTCGCGCAAGGTCGATTTTCCGTTCAATCCTGTTCCCTCATATAAAATCCCATCCTCATAAATTAACCCCTGGGTAAAGGCATTGGGATCATGGGGATAAGTATTAATGATTTTATAAGTGTAGTGGGGAACGGCCGTATCCGACACGGTCTCTGGTAAATCCAAGAAGGGTACATATACCGCTGTCGGCATTGATGAAGGGTCCCATGTTGCTGCCGGATATGGCTCCACAGTTGGCGGAGGGACCGGTTCCGGATAACCAGCCATCGTTGCCGTTGGTTCGGGAGGCGGATAGCCGGGAGTCGGATCGGATTGGGTCGGTAGGACTGGAGGCGTCGTCGTTGGTGCTGGGGTCGGTGCTTGGGTGCAGGCTGTCAAAAGGGCCAGCAGCAAAAATAGTTTGATGGATAACTTCATTTTTTACCTCGATGGAAACGGCCGTTTTGTTTTGCCGGACGAATAGCCGAGCGATCCGAAGACCAGGGCGCATAGGGGGCCATTGTCATGGCGGCCAGTTGCAGCAGCACTTGATCATAATTGACCCGCCAGCCGTTAAAATCACGCCAGGCCTGGTCTCGGTCGGTTTTGAGTGGGACGCCGTTCGCAGCCCATGTTTCCCAGACGGCATCAAATTCTTCACGGCTGATGCTGATGGGATCATCTGGTTTTGGATTGGGGTCATAGTCAAATCCAAAGAAACCGGCTACGTGGCGTAGCGCCAGGAAACCGGAACGAATACAAATGGCAGCTCGCGGATTAAACGGCCGTTCCACAGCCGCCAGATACAAGGACGCCCCATCTAAAACAGCTCCGGCGGCCGTTACCCAGGAACGCTGTGGCAGCGGCGAACGAAAAAAGGCAAGTGGGGCTAATGAGGTATGGCTTTCTTCAACCTCAGCAAACCAGCCCGACCATAATGACCACAACCCTTCCAGATTTTCCATCTGGCCAATGCGGTGGGTCCGGCTGATCATTTCCTGGGCCGATGGGGGTGAACCGGCCCAGGCGTCGAGTAGGGCAACGGCCGTTTCCCGCCGCGAAAACGCCGAATACATGGAGGGCAGGTAAGCAATCAGAAGCGCCACCAAAATCAACCCCAGCATCGCCTCGGAGAACTCCAAAATCTTAAAAGCCCAGCCGTCCACCGACGCATAGCCTAGCGTTAAAAGCGATGATCCACTTAACTTAAACACGTCATAAAGCGGCTGCATTTTCAGCGCCCAGAACAGCCCCATGTATCCCAACAGCACGAGCGCCAGCACAGCCACCGGCATCAGCAGCAGGGCCAGCGGCGCAAACAGAGCCATGATTCGGTCCCGTTCCTCGTAGCTGGCCGCCCGGCGTGCCCGCCAACGAAAGAGATTGCCAACGAATACGAACACGACCCGCGTCAGCCACACGTTCACGCCGCGCGGCATCACAAAGGTTTTAACCGCTGAAACCAATGTCCAGCTGACCAGGACCAACCCGGCTAAGAAAACTAAAATGCGCCCAATCAGGATCATCACGGCCAATGATTGCATAAATCTCTAATAAATTCAATTAAATTGGCTCTTTGGGAACATGGTGGGGTTTTGGGCAACTGCCGTAGCCCCCACAAACAATTTCACCCAACCCAGCAAAAGGGGCGCGGTGGTGACGCTGGCCCCAGCGCGTGGAAATCAAGAAGGAAAACCGCGTCCTAGCAGAGTCAACGAAGAATAGAGTACGGCCGTTTCCCTCACAAAAGTCGTGCGAATGATAGACGACCGTTTCTCACCAATCAACAAACAGCAAACAATGGGGTACGGCCGTTCCCCACCAACCAACAGTCAACGAGCAATGGGGTACGGCCGTTCCCCGCCAATCAACAGTCAACGAATAACGGAGTACGGCCGTTCCCCCCACAAAACCTGTGTGAATGAGAAACGGCCGTTTCCTACCAATCAGCAGTTAACAAACAATAGGATACGGCCGTTTCCCCACAAAAACCGTGTGAAAGAGAAACTGCCGTTCCCCACCAATAAACAGTCAACAAACAACAGAGTACGGCCGTTCACCCAAAAAATCCCGCGAATGAGAGACAACCGTTTCCTACCAATCAGCAGTTAACAAACAATAGGATTCAGCCGTTCCCTCACAAAAACTGTGTAAATGAGGGGACGGCCGTTCCCCACCAATCAACAGCCAACAAACAATGGAGTACGGCCGTTCCCCCACAAAAACCGTGCGAATGAGGGATACGGCCGTTTCCCACCAATCACCAGTCAATAAACAACAGAGTACGGCCGTTCCCCCACAAAAAACGCGCGAATGAGGGTACGGCCGTTCCCCACCAATCAACAGTCAACAAACGGCAGAGTACGGCCGTTTACTCCATCCGTTCATTTCTTCATCCGTTGTTGTTCTTTACGGCCGTTCCCTCGATTTGGGTAATCCGATAAAAATGAAAGGAGTGGGGCGGTGACGCCGGCCCCAGCAACATAATTAGAAGACTACTTCCTGGCAGGGTGGAAAGAAGACCCCATAGGGTGGGGAAGACCGCACCTATGGGGTGCCTGGGGGTGATGCCTGCTCCAGCAACTAAATTAGAAGACCGCTCCCTGGCGGGGGGGCTGGCGAACGCGCATCGGCCGGCTGCAGCCCGACCCGGAAATGAAACTGGATTGCACCGTGGAGCCAAAGCTGGACGGGTTGAGTATTGTGCTGACCTATCGTGACGGCCGTTTCACCCAAGTCACAACCCGTAGTAACCGCGAAGTGGGTGAGGACACGACCCAGAATCTCATGCTGCCGCCAATTCCTCGCTGATTGCGGCTATTTGTCGCAGCAGGGCCAGGGTCGTTTGAAAGCGTTCTGGGGTAGGAACCCAGCGCGGCGTCACATCTTCACTGTACAATAATTTGCCACCGCGTACTGTGTACTCAATAGTTGGGCTTCCCAGATGGGCCAGGGTGGCCATAATGCCGGATTCATGCAATCGTGCGGCTAGCATTGGGTCTTTTATGCTGATATGCCAGCCAGTGTGGCCAATGCCTAACGCTGCTGTTTGGTAAACAATCCGCCAATCCTGCTGACCTGGCACAGCCAGCAGGGCGACATCGAAATAATTGTAACTGTCGCTTGCCTCTGTATAACGATTGCGTTTTGGTATCATGCTGGCTTGTACCTGTCTGCCCTGGATCGTGCCAGTAAGCCAACTGGTAGTGGCCCCACTGCCATCAGTGTGAATGGTCCCGTTGGTGATAAAGGGAATAAGCGGTGCCCAAGCGGCCGCGAACCGCCTATTTTTCGCGGCACTCAAAAAGCGGCCAATGACCAGCGCGCTTACAAGGAATATGACGAGGACGATTCCGCCGAATACAATATCGCTTACTGGAACTTCCTGGTTCATGTTCTGTTAAAATACAAAGGGGATAATACGCTTGGTTTTGCCGGCGTAGGCTGTGTAGTTGGGGTAGCTTGTTTGCAGCATCTTTTCTTCAGTAACCACGCGTACCAAGGTAACGGCCGTTACCAAAGCGCCAACAACAACATTGATGGGTGACACATGCCCTAAAATGCTTGTCCAGACGAGCAGCAGTGCCGCGGCATACATGGGGTGGCGGATAAACCGGTATGGTCCTGTTGAAAGCAGTGATTTTTGGATTGGTTCAGCATGGACGCTAAACTGCGCGGCGCCAAAACTGCGCCGCGCCCAAGCAGCCAATCCAACAGCCAATAATTGGCCGGCGATGATAATGGGCGACCAGGAAAGCAGGCTGTCCGATATTAGCAAAAACAAGATTGCCAATAGCAGAATCAATAAAGCAAATTTGGAGATAAGTTTCATAGTGTTATCCTAATTTTTAGCAGAGCCCATAGATACAAAAAAGCCACCGACTTGCTGTCAGCGGCTTTCTGTGATTTCACAGTATTGTCCCGGCAGCGAGTGAGCAAAACTCACTCAACAATTACCAAAACCCACATCGTATTTTACTGATTGGGGAGCATTTTAAGGTTTACCACAGACAAAGTCAACATTGGGAAAAAAGCCACAATGAGCATATAGTGTGAACGATCGAAGTAGGATAGTTTTTAGAAGTCGGGTACAATTTTTGAAAAGAAGCGAGGTGGCCATGACAGCGGACGAACGAATTGCTCAATTACGTGACGAAATCAACTTTCATTTATATCGCTACCATGTGCTGGATGCGCCGGTCATCAGCGATGCCGAGTACGACGCGCTGTATCGGGAACTGCTGGAACTGGAAGCAACCTATCCTGATTTGGTAACGGCCGATTCCCCTACCCAGCGTGCCGGGGCCGAGCCGTTAGACGCCTTTGAGAAAGTAACTCATCCCGCGCCTATCCTCAGCCTGGCCAATGCCTTTAACGTGGAAGATTTGTTTGCCTGGCGGACGCGCATCGGCCGGCTGCTGCGCGACCCGGAAATGAAGCTGGATTACACCGTGGAGCCGAAGCTGGACGGGTTGAGTATTGTGTTGACCTTTCGGAACGGCCGTTTCACCCAGGGCGCTACCCGTGGCAACGGTGAAGTGGGCGAAGACGTTACCCAGAACCTGCGCACCATCCGCAGCCTGCCGCAGCGCATCCCGGTAGACCCGGACAGCCAGCTTACGCCGTTACCATACCTGGTGGTGCGCGGCGAAGTATTCTTCCCCCTGGACAAATTCGATGCTTTCAACCAGTCGCGCCTGGAGGCGGGTGAAGCGGCTTACATGAATCCGCGCAATGCTGCTTCCGGTTCACTGCGCCAGTTGGATTCGACGATTACGGCGGCACGGCCGTTAACCCTCTTCGTCTACGATTTCATTGCCTGGGATGGAGGAGGTGTGCCCGATAAGCAGTGGGAGCGGCTGGAACTGCTAAAAGCGTACGGCTTCCCCGTTTCGCCCGACAGCCAGTATTGTCCTGACCTGGACTGCGTGGCGGCTGCCTACGCTGCCTGGATTGAAAGGCGCAACAAACTCAATTACGAAATCGACGGCATGGTCGTCAAAATCAATGACAAACCGCTGGCCGACAGCCTGGGCTTTGTGGGCAAAGACCCGCGCGGGGCCATCGCCATGAAGTTCCCGGCCCAGGAAAAGACGACGAAACTACTTGACGTGCAGGTTAACGTAGGCCGCACCGGCATTTTGGCCCCGGCAGCGGTCCTGGAGCCGGTGGAAATCGGCGGCGTCATCGTGCGCAATGCGACTTTGCACAATTATGACGAAATCGCCCGCAAAGACATTCGCATCGGCGACACGGTTATCGTTAAGCGGGCCGGTGATGTGATTCCCTATATCATTGGCCCGGTCGCTGACTTGCGCGATGGTTCGGAACAGGTGGTGGAACGGCCGTCCCGCTGCCCGGCTTGCGGTGAAACGGCCGTGCAAATCGAGGGCGAGGTGGCCATTTACTGCGACAACCCAGCCTGCCCGGAGCAGTTGGTGCGCCGCGTCGAATATTTCGTCAGCCGGGGGGCGATGGACATCGAAAACTTTGGTTCGCAAACGGGATCGCTGCTCATCGAACAAAGTCTCATCCACGACGTGGCCGGGATTTACACGCTCAACCGGGATGATTTGCTGGCGTTGGAAGGATTCAAAGACAAGAAGGTGGACAATCTGCTGGCCGGGATTGAGGCCAGCAAACAGCAGCCGGCCGAACGCGTGTTGACGGCGTTGGGCGTCCGTTACGTGGGCAGCGTGGTTGCCGGACTGCTGCTGGATGCTTTAGGCAGTATAGATGCCCTGGCGGCGGCCAGTCAGGAAGAATTGGAGACGATTGAGGGGATTGGGCCGGGCACGGCCGTACACATCCTCACCTGGTTCGCCAACGAGAAAAACCGGCGGGTGCTGGAAAAACTGCGCGCCGCCGGTCTGCAATTCGCCGTCGAAAAAGCTGAAGTTGACGCCGCCAGCCAAACGCTGGAGGGGCTGACCTTCGTCATCACCGGCACGCTGCCCACGATGAGCCGCGACGAAGCCAAAGCGTTTATTGAAGCGCACGGCGGCAAAGTCACCGGTTCCGTCAGCAAAAACACCGATTACCTGCTGGCCGGCGAAAAAGCGGGCAGCAAGCTGGCCAAAGCCGAGAAGTTGAGTGTTCATGTCATTGATGAGAGTATCCTCAAAACGATGGTTAATGAATAATTGGCGATTGTCAAAGTATCGGTCACCGTTTACAATAAATCTAAGGTTCACTCGTCATTAAGTTTACCCTTTTAGAAACACCAAACTTATTTACGGACGCACCTTGAGGCAAAGGATATTGATTGAGGAGAAACTTGATGTTGATCTTGGAAATCAAAAACCAAACGCTGGCCGATAAGATAAACCGTTTACTTACTCAGCAATTCGAAAACAATTCGGACAAAATGCTGCAAGAATTAGTAGAAAACTATATTCAGCAGCAAAATCGGCTGGCTTACAGCGGTATCTTAACCTGGCAAAAGGATGGTCTGGAATACCAGAAGGAAATCCGGCATGAGTGGCAATGATTTTTTGCTTGATACCAATGCCTTTATTTACTTCTTTGAAGGCCGCCCGCGAATTACAGATTTAGTCTCTCAAGCAGAAATCATCTTCTACTCCCCCATTTCTGAAATTGAACTGCTTTCTGCTGCCCATCTGTCCCAGAGTGAAATCGGGCAAATCAAGCAATTTTTGTCACTGTGAGATCGGGTAGAAATGTCGCCTGACGTCATTGCTCAAACTATTCAAATCCGCCGCCTGTATAAGCAAAAGATTCCTGATGCTATTATTGCTGCCTCGGCAATTGTGGTTAATGTTCCCCTTGTAATGGCCGATATCGATTTCCAAAAAGTCGAGTCCTTGCAGTTAATCACGGATATATTGGCGTAAACCGAACTGCTGCGGTTGCTTCATGTTCAACCCCCATTTTGACTCTAATTTCATTTTTCCCTCGCGCAATCGATTGCGTGTTGTAGAAAGGAATAGGATTTGATGGCTAGAAATGTGCCAGAGGGCCAATCTAATTACGATCCGGCCCAGGCGGCGCAGCATTTTGACGAGTATGGCATGCAGGAGTGGCAGCGGTTGACGGCGACGCCGGTGGCCGAAGTCAGTTTGCACATCCATACGCACTATCTCCAAAAATATGTGGCTCCGGGCAGCCGGGTGTTGGAAATCGGCGCGGGCGCGGGGCGTTTTACGCAGGTGCTGGCCGATTTAGGGGCACAAATTTGTGTCGCCGATATCTCGGGGATGCAGTTGAAACTCAATCAGGAATTAGCGCGAAAATTTGAGTTTACTCATGCGGTTGAGGATTGGGTTCAGGCCGATATTTGTGATTTGAGCCAGTTTGCGGCGGCCTCGTTTGACTGTGTGGTGGCTTATGGCGGCCCGCTGAGTTATGTTCTCGACCAGCGGGTAACGGCCGTACAGGAATGTGCCCGGGTTTTGCGGGGGAACGGCCGTTTCCTGGCCAGCGTGATGTCGTTATGGGGCAGCGCGCACAATGCACTCCGGGGTGTGTTATCTATCCCGGCGGCCAGTAATCGTCGCATCACGACGACCGGCGATATTACGGCCGAGACCTTTCCTGGCCGTGAAGGACATTTTATGCATATGTTCCGGGCCGGTGAATTTCGTCATCTGCTGGAACAGGCGGGCTTTTCCGTCATGGCTTTGTCCGCTTCCAACTGCCTTGCCATTGGCTGGAGCGATTATCTGGCCGACATTCGCCACGATGCAGAAAAATGGGGCGAGTTGCTGCGGATGGAGCTGGAGGCTTGCGCTGATCCTGCCTCACTCAATTCGGGGACACACATCATTGGGGTGGCGGCGAAGGGTTGAGTACGGCCGTTTCCCTTCTACATCACGCGCTATCATTCCACTTGAATTTTCTGAAGGTTGGCCTAACGCCAGCTTCAGCCGCCAGCGGGCCGGGCGGTCTATCTGGCCAAACGGAACGAATTAAACGAGCCCATGTCTCGTGGGTCGGCTGCAAGCATTGTTAGGCATCTTTTACACTGGATAAGTACTTGAATTTGTAACTTGAACATACCACTTCAAAAACATCATCATATGTTTGAACAAAGATATGCTTGTCGGTACTTGTTACTTTGCCGCCTAAATCTGCAACCCATTCTGAATCGAGAATTTCATCAAAGCTAGATTCACATTCGAAATCCCAGGAATCAAGTTCGATCATTTTTAGCGCCAATACCCCAGAAAAAACCAGTTCATAAGGTATAAACCTCTCAGATGATTCGGGAGGATCAGAGACTAAAATCTTGTTTATTTTTCCACTTAATCTCAACCTATAAGTTCCGTTTAAAAAAGAAACATCATCCAAATATATACAATCTCTACCCGCTAAAAACCCATATTCAGTTTCAATTGGTTGATACTTGCGTTTAAAATTTCCCATTTCTATTTCCAACAGCTAAAAACCTTCATCAGGCAATGAGTCAGTTGGCAATGCGTCATTTAGAGAGTTCGTGATAGCTTCGTTGTTTCTTACAATCAACTCAATTACCGTACCAATTGTTTGCTTAGCAAGGTCACTTTGGTCGCTTGGAGTTTTTCGCATCATCCATCGAGCGATGTGTTCTAGTTCTGATTTGCTTAACCCAACATTATCGGTCATGAAAAAGCCCCTCAAATTATTTAATTTCTCTAAGCGTGTTTACAATCTAAATAGTGCCTAACGCTTGAAATTACGCGATTGCGGGTTAGCAGAGTTACACACAATCATCAGAACGATTGTGGCCCAAGCTACTTCGATAAAAGCGAAGATTAGCAATTCGCGTGCATTGATTTGTTGGGTGGCACGCTGGGGGAACAAAAGATAGAGTTTAACCCCATCACGCACGTGAGAAATTAGTCAACAATTATGTCTCTTGCTCTGCCTTGAATTGCCTTCTAAATACAATACTCAAAAGCACCCCGTTTATTATCAATACCAACCAATCAATAGACAATATCGCAACCTCAAACCGATCCTGTCGGTCTAAACCATAGCTGAATGAAATTACTGTCAGAGAAACGATTGCCAGAATAAAGGCTATGACAAATACCCACCCAACTGCCGATTCCAGGCGGCCTCTGTTAGTAAACACAGGGGCCATAAATAGAAAAGAAAGGCTCATAACCAGATAGCCCAACTCTTCCAGTGCAAGGAATACGCCATGTGGATTGTATTGTATCAATACCGCCAGCCCTTCCGTTTCGTTATTCATCAAACTCATTGGTATCACAGAAAACTGAATATAATAGTCAACTGCTAATATCACTGCGGCAATAAGCGCAAAAGACAGCCCAACTTGACTGAGTATCTTCTTCTGATTGGAAGCATAGGAGTGAATAGACACCATCAGTGTCACATAGGCCAAAACCAGCACGATGGCCAGAGGCATCCACAGAAAGTCTCTTGGAAATTGTGATACGGTATCCAGATATGGATACTCGACACAGTTTTCAAGACAGTTTGCACCAGAAATCGGGATAGCCGTTATCGCAAAACCAAATGTTACACCTGTAATTACGGTTGTCAGAAGTGCTGAATAGTAACCAAATCGGCTCGACGTTGATGTCGATAATTCAGTGGTTGTACCATACTCGCTTTTGTCTGTCACTCTTACCCCATTTTCAATCACTTTATTATTGATGACTTGTTCTTTGTTCCACGAAAGCCACCTAACACTGGGCATCAGGCGCGGCTGCAAGTAGGAGTGTAGCGGATGCTGCAAGCCGTCACCTGCATGCCATTGTTAGCTGGCCCACGTTTCATTATCGTTTGTCCTCAACAAGCTGTGCAATCGCAGTGCAGATACGCTTCACGTTTGGCAAAGTTTGTTCTTCCCGGTCGCGGGCGTAAGGGATAGTTGTCTGTGTGCACACACGGGCATACTTGAATGAGATGCCCGCCTCCAGTGCGACTGCTCCCAATTCGCCCGACAGGCCGAAGCCCTCGTAATCTTCATCCACGACCAGTAAACGCCCAGTGTACGCGACTGCTTCGCAGATGGCCGGTTTGTCAAGGGGGGAAATGGTTTGCAAGTCCAGTACGGCTGCCGAAATCCCTTCCATTTCTACAGATTCTGCGGCTCGCAGGGCGCGGTGTACCCCCACTCCCACGCTGACGATTGTTACATCACTCCCTGCCCGGCGAAGGACAGCTTTGCCGATGGGGAGTGGTTCCCACCTTCCGGGTACAGCGCCTTTTGTTCCATCTGCGGGTACATCGTATTGCACGGTGCGCCGCGACCCTGAACCCAGAAATTCTAGCCAGGTCTCTGAGAGCAACTTATGTTCTAAAAATATGACCGGACCTTCGTGCTGTAGAGCAGCCAGCAACAAGCCGCCCGCGGCGGCAGGAGTGGAGGGAACAACCACAGTCAATCCCGGAATATGCGCCAACCATCCCCATAGAGACTGCTCGTGCTGTCCTCCATCACCGTAGCCGCCGCCGCAGGGGGTGCGCACTACGACTGGTGCATTCCATTTCCCACCTGAAAACGCTTCAACTTTGGCAGCATGGTTGAGCAGAGCATCCATGCACACGCCGAGGAAATCTACCATGTACATTTCCACAACTGGGCGTAATCCAGCCATGGCGGCGGCCACCCCTGCCCCTAAGAAGGCACTTTCGCTAATAGGCGTACCTCGCACGCGTTTGGGTCCAAATCGCACCAGCATGTTGCGCCGTAGTAACGAGATGTCCTCACCAAAAAGAATGATGCGTGGGTCATCCGCCATGGCCTGGGCGAGCGCATCATCTATAGCTTGTGAGAAAAACATGGTTCTCATGACGGCACCCCCACCAAGGCAGATGCAAGGACATTGCTTATCTCTTTCTCAATTTGGTCTTCCAGCTCTTGCAAGCGTGCCGGGTCCGACGGTAGGTTTGTGCGCACACGAAGTACTGGGTCATTGGTTGGATCCCGGCGTGGATCGCGTACCGTTGTAAGCACCGCCGCAATAACGATTTTCAGCCCTGCAATGCGTTCGCGCAAGGTAGAACCACCAAACCGCAAGAATGACTGTGTAAGCGGAACGGCGATTTCAGGCATTTCTCTGAGCGGATCGCGCACGATCCTTATCAGTTGAAAGCCTAAAAAGTGCCCTTCGAAATGCACGCAGCGAGCATGCAAGAAGGTCGGCCCCTGACCAGAACGGGCCCGTTCAATCGCACCATGGGCAGCCTCCCACATCGCGGACACGTCCGAACCGTCAGCTTCAACAACCGGGATGCCCAATCCGTGCGCTCGTTCGTTCAAATTGCCACCAGTCACTTTGGCAGACTGGGCGGTTATGGCCCAACCGTCATCCTTGCAGACAAACAACACGGGCAAATTCCACACAGAAGCCAGGTTCATCGATTCCAGCAACATGCCTTGATTCATAGCTCCATCCCCAAAGAAGGCAACGGCGACCGCGCCTGGGCGTAAATACTGTGCTGCTAGCGCAAAGCCTGCTGCGGTTGGTCCTGCTGCACCGACAATCCCTGAAGAAGCGGCCAGGTGCTCTTTAGAGAACAGGTGCATATGCCCGCCCATCCCGCCACACAGCCCGTCTACGTGACCAAGCAATTCGCGAAGTATCAGGATAGGGTCCACGCCACGCATGAGTAGCGCCGCGCTGCCGCGATGATCCAATGCCATAGCGTCGCCTTCACGTAAGTGGGCAACGACTCCCGCGATAATCGCTTCTTCGCCTGTTCCAAGATGCATCTCACCTGAGATCAATCCGTCGTGCCAGAGTTTGGCAATGGCTTCTTCAAACAAACGGCTTTTCAGCATAAGTGCATAAAGCGACCATAAGTCGGGTGACATTATTATCTCTCTTTTACCATCAATTGGCGCCCAACGGCCGGGCGTCAGCCGCCACCAACCTGATCGCCAACCGTCAAAATTGAGGCTCAACTTCGGCAGCTGGGCAGGTCGGCTGCACGCCGTGTTGGGCGCGAGGAATCACGCGGCTAACCGATCCGCAACGGCCCTTTCTCTATGTGCTTTCTCATTGCCTTTTCCGTTTCCGGCGAGATATATTGCGACCACCAAGTTGCCCCCGCTTCTGCTAGCGAGGAGATGTAAGCGCGTTCTCGTTCAGGGTCTTTCGCCCGTTGCCAAGTCGCATGCCCAACTACAATATCGAATGCTGTGCCCACATTTGGACGAGCGCGCGCTAGGGCAACAATGTCGCGCACATCCTTGGGCGTGAAATCCTCATCCGGGGGTCGCTTGTAAAGGCAAGCCCCATCCCATCGCAGTGCCCGTTGTGTCGGCCCCTTCAATGGCCACACACCACCTATCCATATAGGTATCCTTGGCTTCTGAAGCGGCCCCGGCAGGAGGCGCACGGCATCCAGATGATAGAAACGTCCAGTATATGTGACTTCCTCTCCGCTCCATAGACGAGCCAGCAAGTCAAGCGCTTCGTCTACCATCGCCGCCCTCTGCCTCGGGTCTGTCATCTCACCGAACCGAGTAAAGCTCGTATCTATCTCAGTGTCGCCAAGGCCAACACCGAGGATCAGTCGACCATCCGAGAGATGATCTAGCGTGACCGTCTCTCGTGCAATCTTCCAGGGACGACGTCTGGCGATGGGTGTCACCATCGTGCCAAGTCGGACAGACTTCGTCGCAATAGCCATCGCCGCAAGCGCTACCCACGGGTCGTAGGTAGGAGCATCATTGTGGCCTTGCCAAATGATGTAGTCTTCAAGAAAGACACCGTCCCAACCAGAATCTTCTGCAATCTTTGCGAACTCCGCAAGCTTGCGGGGATGACCTGATTCACGACCGTTCGGAAGGTTCACTGCATACTTCATGGAGATGCCTCTAGCCTCGCCACCCAACGCGCAAATCAGCCGCGCAGGTTTTTGCGTCGGCTGCATTTGCCTTGTTATGCCAGCTCGGCACTATGCTTGACTGCATCAATGACCTGATCCGTTGAAATCAACTCAACACCGATATTATGCATTTCTCGTAGTCCTTGTTCATACAAGCCAGAGATGGCATCCTCCACCAAAACCACACGAAAATCTCGCTCACTCGCTTCGTAGATGGAAGTGCGGGGGCAGTTTGGAAAGTTGCAGCCACTGAATACGAGCGTCGAAATACCGAGTTCTCGCAGGTAATGCTCAAGAGAGGTGTGATAGAAGGCCCCCCATCGCGGCTTATAAATTGCCACTTCGCTTGAGTTAATTTTTTGGATGCCCCCAGATAACAGAAATTCCGCATCAAGCTCAATACCAGCATGCGGAAGTAATTCCGGTGCGAGTTGGCAACCTGAGGAGCCAGCCAGTACCAATGCAGCTCCATGCTCGATTAGCTCTCTTCGACACAAATCAACATTTGAACCATCAGCTTTGTATAGCCGAACGATGTGAATAATAGGCTTTTCTGCTTCGCGATAGATTTGCAGAAGCGCCTGCATGCGAGGAAGAATCGCTGAAGTACCAGGAATCTCAAAAGGCTGACCATCAAGAGTGTCACACTGTGTATCAATCGTAATCAACGCAGATTTTGCCCACTCTGGTTCTGTGTATCTACTCATATATTGTCTCTTGGTTTGTCGGCATAACGCCTGCTTCTGCCGTCCAAAGTCAACTTCGGAGGAAACCAAGTCTTGCGCCAGAAACCCAGCTTAATGGGTCGGCAGCAAGCGGTTTGTTAGGCAAGGATGTCGTGCTACGAGACCTGGCTCTCCATCCTCTTACCGCAGTAACTGCGTATACTGATCGAGCAAGGGCAGAACCGTGTCACGGTCTGCAGACGGCAAGAAAAGGATCGCTCGGGTGACACCGATAGCCCTATATGCGTCAAGCGTCTGTAGGTCATGGGCGGCACCGACGACGGAAACGGAGATCGTCTGCATGTCACGCCCCGCCTTGTCTGCCCGTACCCGCAACTCGGCCATCTTCTGGGTGAGCTGCTCGGGTTGGCGGATGCGTGGGAGCCAGCCATCACCGTACTCGACCACACGCTGGATGGTGTACGCACTCTCACCACCAAGGAGCACGGGCGGATGTGGGGACTGGACTGGCTTGGGCCAACACCAAAGCGGCTCGAAATTAACGAACTCACCATGAAACTCAGCAACGTCATGTGTCCAGATCGCCTTCATGGCGCGTACCTGCTCGCCCAGCTTCTGGAAACGCGTCTTGAACACGGTGCCGTGTTGCTCCATTTCCTCGGCGTTCCAGCCCCCGCCGATGCCGAAGAGGACACGTCCACCCGAAAGCTGATCGAGGGTCGCCACTTCCTTTGCCGTGATGATGGTATCGCGCTGGATAAGGAGACAGATACCGGTGCCAATCCTGAGCGTCCGCGTCACAGCCGCGGCGCACATGAGCGCAATGAATGGATCCAACATATGGCTGTAAACCTTCGGGAGTTCACCGTGAGACCCTGGGAAACGGTGGTGCGCCGGGGTGCGCCGACTAACTGGAATATGGGTGTGTTCGGAGACCCACAGTGACTCAAAGCCGTGCGCCTCGGTCTCGCGTGCCAGCTCGTCAATGCGGATGCTGTACTCCGTAGGGGCTATTAAGACGCCTATATGCATGCTCAGTCTCCTTTTCGTGTCTGTACTCCCGTCCTCTAGAAAGGAATTCGGGCCTAACGCCAGCTTCACCCGACTGCGAGCAGAAACAAACTGCTTTTAGGGCGTAGAACCTTTACAAACCACGTCTTATCAGGCAAATGATCCCCAGGCTCGCAGGTCGGCGTGAAAGCATTGTTAGGCCAACTTCGAGCTTACTTAAATTGCGTATCTTTTTGTTCCTGACGCCATTTTTCTACTATCGCCATCGCATCTGCTGTCCCAATATTTTCTAATGCTTCAGCTACATGATCACAAACACGTGGCATAGTACTCTTCATTGTATATGTATCAGATAAACTAGCTTCAAGTGCCAAAATCATCTTGCTTATCAGCTTTCTATCTTCGACTTTCTGTCCTATTTCCCCAAGGGCTTTTGCCGCTTCTTCTCGAACCATATGGAAAGAGTCGTTGAGAGCATTTATTACAACTGGTACGCTTCGCGCCATTGGAACATTTCCTAACATAATAACACCTTTAAACCGCAATGATACATCACCACTTTGGGCATAGGTTATGCATTTCGCAATATAATCATTCACAGTTGCTACGGCTTCAGGTGAACTAAAGTTAGCCAATGCTTTGATAACATCCATATAAATATCAAGATCATCGGGATCCTTAGAATTAAGTACAGCTAACAATTCGGGAACGGCCGTTTCATCACCAATTTCCCCTAGTGCTATGGCCGCAGCACAGCGTAGGCTAATAATAGCCATTATACCTTCCCCAACACCGCCTGCAGCAACCTTAGTCATAGAATCAAGAGCGTTCCAGTCATCAAGCAAATCCTGAGAATGCAAAGCAACAATCAAAGCTGGGACAGCCTTCTTTGCTCGAAGTTGACCAAGTTTTTCAGCTGCTTTTGCAGCTTCCCATTCATAGTCGGTTTGGAGAATGTTTATCAAATCATCAATTTGATTGTTCACCGTATTGCCCATTTAATGAAAAGCCTAACGATGCGCGTAACCTGCTCGGCGATAACGACCCAA
>JBNKZT010000031.1:0-28686 GCA_050301775.1 Promineifilaceae bacterium (SeqCode) | reverse complement strand
GGGAGAAGATTATGGCGGTGTGCCCGAACGTTTTGCCTGGGCGACAGGAACGACAGTGGCCCAACATGCGGCCTGGTTGGCCGAGGCCGTCAGCGTGGCCGCCAATACGGGCAAAGTCCGACTGATTATCGTCTTTAATGTGGATTTTACCTATTGGGGAGATGACCCCCAGGCAGGTTATGCCATGATACGGAAAGATGGCGGATGCCCGGCTTGTGAAACTTTGGCTCGAGTTATGGGCCGATGAGTGCTTCATACCGCCAGTGGAGTCGGCGGTCAGCACACTCTCCGGGGTATGCAAAAAATAATATCCAATGTAACGAATCGGCGGCAGGGTGTGACAGCGTTAGCACAACGGCCGTTTCCCAATTCTGCTACATTTTCAGTGCTGATGCCCTTTTTGCAACGCTCCAGCTTTATAGTGCGTCCAGCAAAGGATGGCGAAGAAGCACTGCGCTACCTCTTAACCCTGCCGCTTTTTGTGATAAAGTTAAAAGAAATCTACCAAGGAAACCGGACAGGTTCAAGTTAAGGTTGGTGTGGCAAAGTAAGGAATCGTCTACAAATAACTTTTCAGATCAGCAAGACGATTCCGCAAGCAATGGCCGCTTTTTCGTTAGCAATATGAAAAGTTAAAAAAGGCCATTGCCTAAGGTGTTGATTTTCATTCTGCATTGCGAAATCCACATTCCGTATTCACACAGGAGCAGGTAATGCTTGACCCGGAACAACTCATCGGTGAAAAAATCAATCAGTACCGGATTGACGCCCACATTGATCGCGGCGGGATGGCTGATGTTTACCTGGCTTTCGACGAAAAATTACACCGCCGGGTGGCCCTCAAAATCATGCTGCCAGCCTACGCCCATGACAAACAGTTCGTCGAGCGGTTCTGGCGCGAGGCGCGCACGGCGGCCCGGCTGGATCATCCAAACATCGTCCAGGTGTACGAAATCAGCCAGACGGAAGGGCAACGGCCGTACATTGCCATGCAATACATCGACGGCGGCTCCATCAAAGACAAGCTGACCGCCCTGGACGGCCGGGCCATGCCTGCGGAGGAAGCATTGGCCATCGTCCAAAAAGTGGCCCTGGCGCTGAACGTCGCCCACAACGCCAACATCATCCACCGCGACATCAAGCCCAGCAACATCCTGCTGCGTCCCGACGGCACACCCGTCCTGGTAGACCTGGGCATCGCCGCCGTGCAAAGCGGCCCCAAACTCACCCAAACCGGCACGCTCATCGGCACGCCTCACTACATGTCGCCGGAACAGGTCAGCGGAACCAGGTTGGACGGCCGTTCCGACCTCTACTCACTGGGTGTGGTGTTGTACGAAATGTTGTGCGGCACCCGTCCTTTCGAGGCCACCGACTCGCTGGCCATCCTGCACAAACACGTTTACGAGGAACCGCAGCCGCTGCCAGAACGGCGTCCTGGGCTGGCGCAGTCGATTTACCGGCTGGTGGACATTTGCCTGCAAAAAGACCCCGACCAACGCTACCAAACGGCGGCCGAATTAGCCTCAGCGATAGACAATGTGCTGGCCGGGGAGACAACCGGTCAACCAAAACGTGATAGATGGACGCCGCCACAGCCCAAACCAACCGAACCAATCCATTACGACCATGAAACGACCCCGGCCAGATCACGCCCCTGGTGGCTGCTGGCTGTCCTGGTTGTGTTGCTGGGTACGGTAGGTGCTTACTTCGCCTTTTTCCGGGATGGTGAAGGGGCTGGGGGGACGACGGTGAGTCTTGTGATGGGAGAAACGGCCGTGCCCGACACTCCAATTATTGGTGACACTCCCACCCCAACCGAGCCGCAAACCGTCATCGTTGAGGTAACGCCTACACCAGAAGATGCAGCCCCAACTGAAACGCCAATTGCCAGCCCGCCGACAGAAGCGCCGCCCACCGATGCCCCATCGACCGATGCCCCATCGGCCACGCCCCCGCCGACGGCAACCATTGACGCCGGGCCAGAGCAGATTGAAATCGGCCGGTCAGTCCAAAATCGCCCTATTGAAGCCGTCCGTTTTGGCAGCGGCGAGAAAACTATCATCTTTATCGGCGGTCTGCACGCCGGGTTTGCCCCCGGCACGGTATCGCTGGCCCGGCAGGCGGTCAGCTATTTTGAGCGCAATCCGCAAGAAGTTCCGGCCGGGGCCACGTTGTACATCATCATTTCAGCCAGTCCCGACAGCCCCAACGCGCCGGGCGAACTGGCCGGACGCCTCAACGCCAACGGTGTCGATCTCAATCGCAACTGGGACTGCCGCTGGGCGCAAAATGCCACCTGGCGCAATCAAACTGTCAGCGGCGGCCTCTTCCCCAATTCCGAACCGGAAACCAAAGCATTGATCGATTTCATCCAACAAAAAGGGGCGGATGCGGTTGTGTTCTGGGAAGCACTGGCCGCCAACGGCCTCTCCTCGGCCGGGGCTTGCGGCGACCGCAGCCTGGTTTCGGCCAATCTGGCGCTGGCCTACGGGCTGGCCGCCGGTTATCCTATCGCCGATTTCGAGAATTTGACCAATCAGGAACTAAACGGCGACGGCACGAACTGGCTGGATTTGCAGGGCATCCCGGCCATCGCTGTGCTGCTGCCGAATTATGAGACGGTGGATTGGAACAGCAATTTGGCGGGGATGCTGGCCGTACTGGAAGAATACGGTCGGTAATGGTTAATGGTTAATCGTTATCGGCTGCCCCACCCTCACGTTCCGGTACGCTTATTCGGTCTGATTGTTTGCCTGCTGGCGCTGCTGGCGGGTTGTATCCAGGTTTCGTCGGGGGGGGCGGCTCTTCCGACAACCATTCCGACTGCTGTTGTGCCTACGGCCGTTCCCCTGCCCAGCGCCACACTACCTCCCGCCCCGGAAACGGCCGTGCCGCCGCCCACTACCTCACCTTCCCCAACGAGCATCATTTCTGCAAAGCCCTCCCTGCCTACAACAACCCTTGAACCTGTCGAAACGGCGGTCCTTGAGCCTGTCGAAACGGCCCCCTCTTTGCCATCACCGGCAGCGGGATATACCACCAGCGTGATCGGCTATTCGGCAGAGGAACGGCCGTTAACCGACATCCAATTCGGCAGTGGACCAACGCACATCGTTTTCATCGGCGGCATACACGGCGGCTATGAATGGAATACGATTTTGCTGGCTTACGACATGATCGATTATTTTGCCGCTAATCCGGGCGACATTCCCGCCGAAATCACCCTGCACATCATCCCTGCCGCCAACCCCGACGGCCAATATCTGGTCACAGGCCAGGAAGCGCGATTTTCGGCACTCGACGTGGCCGCCGACAGTCTGCCGGGCCGGGTTAACGGCCGTGGCGTCGATTTGAACCGCAATTGGGACTGCAATTGGACGCCCACCGCCCTTTGGCGCGATCAACCAACCAGCGGCGGCGCAAAAGCTTTTTCCGAGCCGGAAACAATGGCGCTGCGCGACTTTTTGCTGGAACTCAATCCTGCGGCTGTGATTTTTTGGCATAGTGCAGCTAATGGCGTCTTTGCTGCCGGCTGCCCCGGTGTTTACCAACCCTCACTGGACCTGGCAGAGATTTACGGCCGTGCCGCCGGCTATCCTGTCTATGAAACCTTTACCAGCTACCAGGTTACCGGCGATGCCGGCGATTGGCTTTCCTTACAAGGCATCCCGGCCATCAGTGTGGAACTGCTCAGCCACGAAAGTACGGATTGGTCGAGAAATTTGGATGGGGTAACGGCCGTTCTGCGCCAATTCAGCCAAATCAATCAATGATCCGACAGCACAGTCCCTTCAAATGTCGTCAACAAAGGGGATGGCGGCTTGCGTGAATATTTCAGACAGCAAACCTCCTTATCTTCTTTGAGGCCGCCCAACAAAATCACATCATCCTCTTGTAAAAGATATTTATTGCCCTCGCCCAACCGGCAGTTATTGACATAAGTGCCGTTTTTGCTCTTATCCTCCAGGACAAAGCCATCAATCGTGCGCGTAATGAGAGCATGGTTGCGACTGACAGTTTTGTACTGCTCTGGAATCAATACATGACATTCCGGGGCGCGGCCTAATGCAGCCACTTCGTGGGAAATACTAAATAGATGGCTCCGCTTACCTTCTTCCAGTACCGTCAGGTAAGCTAAAGGCCGATCGGGCGGCATGGTTTCACGCATTTCAATCCATAATCGTGCGCCAAAAAAGTCAGTCGCCAAACTATAAACCTGTTCCGGCGTCCAATTGAACGGCCGATGCCCGTAGGCTTCACCCATATTCACATTAAAGCGTAAATCGGCTCCCCATTCACGGACATCCTGGTAGGACAAAACGGCAAATTTTTCCCACGGCGCGAGTTCAGTATCCTGCCAATACTTTTGATTGACGGCTTTTTGGCATTTTTCTATTTCAGCGCCAGGGTTGGTAAAACAGACGGCCGTATGCAGTTCAAATTTCTCCCAATCCCACGGTTCACCGGGAAAAGAGTGGGTTGCTATCAAATCATGGCGAATATCTTTGGCGTAAGCCTGCACTTGTTGGTGTGGATTGACAAAACCATTATTCTCGGAACCAGCCGCGATTACCTTGGGGCCAGCCTTCCAGACTGCCCCTGGTTTACCGCATTTTATCTCGTTGTAACTATCCTTCAGCTCAACCACACCCAACCCCAATTCCGAGATGATCGCCAAATCGGCGCTCAATTCTCGGCCTGTTTTCGTTTGTTTGGGATTAGCCACAATCGCATAATAGCGTGTAGATCGATGATGCCAGACATCCCATAAATACTCGCAAATCTGGCGTACTCCCCGCGCCTCATGCGACGTATCCGGATAATGGGTGAATTTTTGAATATCACGACCGATATATATCTTTACAGGCATCGAATCCCTCCAGCAGATCAAAACAAAAATAGTTTGATCAAATATACCACAATCTCAAATGGCAAACCGCGAAATCCATCCGTTTTCTTGCAGGATGACCTTGAGGCGCTTAAAATAATCTCCAAAACGATACGCAGAAGGAGGCCGCATGACAACGGCAACGCTGAAATCCAAGCCCTTATCCACCCGAAAAGAACGTATCGCCTGGTATTTATATGATTTTGGCAATTCATCCTATGCAGCCGTTGTCCTGCTGGCTGTTTATTCCGCTTATTTTCAGGGCACAGTCGTTGGCGGCGCAGAAGGGTCACGCTTGTGGGGCATGGCTGTCGGCATCGCCATGTTGTTTGTCGCCGTCACCTCACCGGTATTAGGGGCTATTGCCGATTATTCCGGCGCCAAAAAGAAATTTTTACTTTTTTATACAGTCGTCACAATCTTTTTTACAGCATCCCTTTTTTTTGTTGAACCCGGTCGTGTTATTTTAGGCATGGCTCTTTTTATCCTGGCCGAAATTGGTTACCGCAGTTCTCAGGTGTTTTACAACGGCCTGCTGCCAGAAATTGCCAACCCAGACGAGATGGGCCGCATTTCCGGGAATGGCTGGGCCATCGGCAATATAGGCGGTATCCTCAGTTTGCTGCTGGTTTTGCCGCTCATTGTATTGCAGCAGCAGGGGGTCATTCGACTGGAAGGCACGGTGGTTGTCCGATTGACGTTGGTGATAACGGCCGTATTCTTTGCCATTTCCACCATCCCCATCTTCATCTGGCTGCCGGAGCGTGCCCAGGGCAAACCTTTACCGCCTGGCGAAAATTATTTCAGTGTTGCCGTTAAGCAGTTGGGGCATACCATTCGCACCGCCCGTCGCTACAAAGAATTCCTCAAATTCATGCTGGCCTTCCTCATCTACAACGACGGCGTCATCATGGCCTTAAATTTTGCCGCCATCATCGGGGCCGTACTTTTTGGTCTGGATCAACAAGGACTAATTATTTTCATTGTGATCGTCCAAGTCGCCAATGTGTTTGGCGCGTATATTTTTGGCGTGTGGATGGATCAGATGGGCGGTAAGCGCTCCCTGATTATTTCCATTTTGATGATGATAACTGCCATCGTCTGGCTGTATCTCAACCAGACCCAAAACGGCTTTTACATGATTGGCGTACTGGCCGGGGTCGGAATGGCCGGGCTGCAATCAGTAAGCCGTTCGATGGTGGCCATCTTCACCCCGCCGGGACAAAGTGCTGAATTTTACGGCTTTTTTGCCGTCGCCGGACGCACCTCTTCATTTGTTGGCCCCACCATTTATGGCATTGTCGCTTATCGAGCCGCGCTGTGGTACCAAAATCAAGGACAGGCCGTCGCCCTCGCCGAACAATCCGGCCAGCGTGCGGCCATCCTTTCCATAGCAATTTTCTTCGTTATCGGCCTGATTCTACTATCCCGCGTCAATGAAAAACGGGCACGCACCGCCGCCAGGGAGCTGCACAGCTAATATTCCACAACGTCAATAAACCAACCAAAGGAAAATGAACCATCATGAGCACATCATACCTGTCACCCAAATTAGAAGCTCGCACGTATCCAGAAAAGGGAGGGCATGGCATATTTGCCGGCACGGCCGTTACACAGGGAGAACGGCTGTTAGTTTGGGGGGGTGACATCGTGACCGAAACCCAGTTGGCGGCCTTGCCCCAGCCCTTACGCGCCTACTCCATCCAGGTCGAGGAAGATTTATATCTGGCCGCTCGTCCCGACGATGAACCAGAACCGGCCGACTACATCAATCATTCCTGCAATCCCAACGCCGGTCTTGATGGCCAGATCGTTCTGGTTGCCCTGCGCGATATTATGCCCGGTGAAGAAATCTGCATCGACTACGCCATGTGCGATGGCTCCCCATATGACGAATTTGAATGTCAATGCGGCGCAGCCAACTGCCGCGGCCGCATTACCGGCAACGACTGGCAAATTCCGAATTTGCAGGAACAATATGCCGGATTTTTTATGCCCTATTTACAACGGCGAATTTCAGGTAAAATAAGAGGTGCTGCACCTGATAAATAAATAAAAACAGGCCGAACTGTTGGCGCCCCGTCGACACATGGCAAACGAAACGTCTACGTGCGTGTTTTCTTCATCGAAAACACGCACGCAGCACATTAGGGAAAATAAAAAGCAGGGATTTGGGATTTGGGGATTTTTAATCAATTACCCCTCAGTCTTTTAATCCCTGCTCTTTTTGGAGAAAGAGAATGAAACAACACAAATCACTTTTTGTTTTGGTCTGGCTGCTGGTGGCATTCATCCTGACCAGTTGTGGCAACGGCAGCACAAACGATGCTGATAGTTCAGAGCAAAGCGAAGATGCCACTCTGAGCGTTTTTGAGTGGTCGGGCTATGAACTGCCCGAATTTTGGTCACAGTTTGCCGAACAACATCCGGCAACAACGGTTGACTTCAGCTTTTTTGGCGAAGACGCCGAAGCATTTGCCAAGCTGCAAACCGGTTATCAAACGGATGTGTTTCATCCTTGTTCAAGCTGGTGGGAATTGTATGTGGATAACGGATTAGTCCAACCGCTAGACCTCTCCCGTTTGGAAAATTTCGATACCATGCCCGAATCGCTGACCCAATACGGTAAATTCAATGGCCAGCAATATTTTATTCCCTGGGAATGGGGCTACGAATCCATTCTGGTGCGCACCGATAAAGTAGACACAATCCCCACATCATGGCAGGATTTATGGGACCCGGCCTATGCCGGCCATGTCGCCATTTATGATTCTGGCGAAACCCAGCATGTGGTTGGCGCATTGGTCCTGGGTTACGACCCGTACAACACGACAACCGAACAAAACGAAGCCATCGTACAAAAACTAACCGAATTAAAGCCCAACCTGTTGACCTACTGGACGGATTACACCGAAATCGTGCAGTTGGTAGCTGCCGGCGACGTATGGATTGCCGGTAATGCCTGGCCCGACACGCTGGTACTGCTGCGCGACGAGGGTGTTCCTGTGGAATACATTACACCGGAAGAAGGGCGGATGGGTTATATTTGCGGGTTTGGCATTGCCGCCAACGCCAAAAATGTAGACCTGGCTTATGATTATCTTAATGCTGTCACCAGTCTGGAAGCAATGACCTTTTTAGTTAACGAGTATGGTTATGGGGCAGCCAACACCGAAGCTGTCGCCCAGGCTGACCAGGATACCGTTGAACTGCTGCAAATTGGCAACCCGGACATCCTCAATCATACTATTTTCTATGAATCAGTGACGCCGGAACAGCGGGAACTGTTCGTCAGCAGTTGGGACCGCGTAAAGGCCGCGCCGTAATTATTCAATGGAAATAAGTGCCGCTGATCAGTTGGCGACAACACAAATCAGTTCCGATGAGAAGCGCCGTCTGTGGATCCTGGTGGGTCCACCGGCTCTGGCGCTTCTTTTGTTTTTTCTGCTGCCCCTGGGGGTGATGCTGCTGTACACGTTTCAAAGGGGTACGTTGGGCGGCGAGATGGTCTGGTCATTGGATACGTACCGGGCTTTTTGGCAAAACAAGTCGCTGCATAATTTGTTGTGGCGCTCGGTGCTGGTCTCTTTCTACACATCGTTGTGGTGTGTGCTGTTGGCCTATCCGCTGGCCTATTATCTGGTGTTCCGTGCCGGTGAACGGCGAATGACGCTGCTGACGATCATCATCATTCCAGCCTGGACGAGTTATTTGCTGCGTATCCTGGCCTGGAAATTAATTTTGGGCACGGAAGGGGTGTTGAATTCGTTTTTGTTGTGGGCACATTGGATTGATGAGCCATCACCGATTTTGTTGTTTAGCCAAACGGCCGTTATCGCCACCTTAGTTTACGTTTGGGTCCCGTTCGTCGCCCTGCCCATCTTTGCGGCCCTGGATCGCATCGACAAAAACCTGCTGGAGGCGGCGTCCGATTTGGGCAGCCCACCCTGGCGCAGTTTCCTGCGGATTACGCTGCCGTTAAGTTTGTCGGGGGTTTTGGCCGGATTTTTATCTGTGTTTATCCCGACGCTGGGCGAATACGTTACGCCATTATTGGTGGGCGGCGTTAGCGGCATTATGTACGGCAATTTGATTCAGGATCAATTTGTCCGTGCCCTAAATTGGCCGCTGGGTTCTTTGATGAGTTTGGTCATGTTGGTGGCCCTGCTGCCGATGTTTTTGCTGTTCCGGCGTTCCGATCAGGTGCTGCAAGTATGAAAGGCATGGCATTGGATAAACGGTTTAATTTGTCCTGGGGCGCAGCTTATTTTGTCCTGTTTGCCCTGTTCATGTACCTGCCAATCGGTCTGCTGGTTATTTATTCCTTTAACGACTCGCCAACGCTCACCTTCCCGCTGACCGGGTTTACGTTGAAATGGTATCGGGCATTGGGCGAAAGTCGGGAGTTGATTACGGCCGTTTCCAACAGCATCATCGTTGGCATCCTTTCATCACTGGCAGCAACCGTGATGGGGGCAATGGCGGCGCTGGGCATTGCCCGCTTCAATTTCCCCGGCAAAACTTTTTTCCTGTCTGTGGCCGTCATGCCGCTGGTCATTCCGGCCGTCGTCATGGGTGTGGCCATGCTAATCGTGTTCACTTCAGTCGGCATTCCGCTGACTTTGTGGACGGTAGGCATCGGGCACGCTATTTTGAACGTACCCTATGCTATCCTGATCATCGCCGCCCGCCTGGCCAGTTTTGAGGCCCACATTGAGGAAGCGGCAATGGATTTAGGGGCTGATTACTGGGTAACATTGTGGCGGGTAACGCTGCCGATGTCGGCTCCGGCCATTTTTGCTGCCTTTTTGTCGGCTTTTACAACCTCATTTGATGAGTTTGCGGTTACGTTTTTCCTGGTAGGCAGCCAGACAACGCTGCCGATTTATTTGTATTCCCAAATGCGCTTTCCCAGCCGTTTGCCATTGGTGGTAACGCTGGCGGCAATAATGATGTTGTTTTCGTTGTTGATTGTGGTAGTCGTTGAAAAATTACGAAGGATGCGATCATGAAACGCTTATCTGATTATATGCTGGCGGTGATTCGCCAATGGAGTGAAGGATTTACATTACATGTCGGAGTTGAAGATGAAGCCTGACTTTGCTGTCCAACTACATGATGTGACAAAGGTGTACCCGGCGCGACGCAAATCAAGACCGGAGATAACGGCCGTTAACCAGGTCAATTTGCAAATTTTGCCGGGTGAGTTTTTCACATTATTAGGCGCCAGCGGTTGTGGTAAAACAACAACCCTGCGCCTCATCGCCGGTTTTACCCAACCCACCAGCGGTGAAATTATCCTCAACGGCCAGCCCATCACCCATATTCCGCCTTACAAAAGACCCGTTAATACCGTTTTTCAGAGTTACGCCCTGTTCCCACACATGAGCGTAGCCGACAACATTGCTTTTGGGCTGACCTTGCAGCGCGTACCCAAAGCAGAACGACTCAAGCGGGTGCAAGAGGCGCTGGAATTGGTACGCCTGCCAGATGTTGGCGACGCGCGGCCTCATGAACTTTCCGGCGGCCAGCAGCAGCGCATCGCCCTGGCCCGCGCCTTGATCAATCGGCCGGCCGTACTGTTACTGGATGAGCCGCTAAGTGCGCTGGATTTGAAGCTGCGGCAGGCGATGCGGGCCGAACTGAAGCATTTGCAAACGCATCTGGGCATCACCTTCATTTACGTGACCCATGATCAGGAAGAAGCGCTGACGATGTCGGACCGGATTGCGGTGATGAATGACGGGGAGGTGGTGCAGGTGGCCGATCCGGCCACGATTTACAACCGCCCGGCCAATCGTTTTGTGGCCGACTTTATCGGGGAGACGAATTTCCTGCCGGGTACGGTGCAAACCATTGCCGCAGATCGGGTGGCGCTGAATCTGGTTAACGAGACGATTTGGGCCGCCGGTGCGGACCCGGTTGATGTGGGCCAGCCGATTACGCTGGCCGTCCGGCCGGAAAAAGTGTATGTGGTCCGGACGGCAGGGACAAATAACGGCCGTTCCTACCTCCCCGGCATCGTCCAGCAAATCATGTACCTGGGAACCGACACGCGCTACGCTATCCGGCTGCACAATGGGCAAACCGTCGTCGCCCTGGCCCGCAATCTAAACGGCGATGGTCCGCTCTACCTGGACGAAGCGGTCCACGTTTACTGGCATCAGGCCGATGCCCGCATTTTGACCGATTAAGTTCAAGTTGAACATGATTTCGTTTTATACTGACAAGCATTTATTGCACGCCCCGGAGCGGGACGTGGAAGTGGTGCAGCGGGGCGAGTTGATTCGGGCGGCGCTGGCAGCGGCGGCGCTGGGGCCGCTTGTGCCGCCGGTCGATTATGGGTTGGAGCCAATTACGGCCGTTCACACCCCCGGCCTGATTCATTTACTACAAACAGCCTATGAACGGGTTCAGGCGGTGATGGCTGCGGCCGCTGCCGCACCGGACTGTTTTGCCATTCGCAGCCTGGCCGGACACATCCCCCACAATATTTGGGGCCAACTGGGCCATTATTGCACCGACAGCACCACACCCATCCTGGCCCATACCTGGGAAGCCGCCTACTGGGCCGCCCAACTGGCCCTATCCGCGGCCAGCCACGTGCAGCAGCACGGCGGAACGGCTTACGCCCTGTGTCGGCCGCCCGGCCATCACGCCTATGCCGATATGTATGGCGGCTACTGCTTCCTCAACAATGCAGCCATCGCCGCCCATTGGTTGACCCAATCCGGCGCAGCGGTGGCCATTATCGATGTCGATTATCATCATGGCAATGGCACACAGGCCATTTTTTACGACCGGAGTGACGTCTTTTTTTGCTCTATCCATGCCGACCCCGATGAGGAATACCCTTATTACTGTGGGTTTGCCCACGAGAAAGGGGCCGGAGCGGGCTACGGCCGTAACCTCAATCTGCCACTTCCACTGGGCACAGCCGACGCAGCTTATCTGGCGACATTGGATAAGGCGCTGACTCGGGCGGCCCAATTTGGGCCTGACTTTATCATTGTTTCGCTGGGGGTGGATACGGCCGTAAACGATCCCATCGGCCGTTTCCAGTTAACCGAAGCCGCGTTCGGCAAAATGGGCGAACAATTCAAACAGCTAAACAAGCCGATTCTCGTTATCCAGGAAGGCGGCTACCATCTGGACACATTGGGGCAAAACGTGCTGGCTTTTCTACAGGGCATAGGCTAACTCCCACAGCCGTTGGGTACACCCCCCTGATTTTATCGCCGGTTTTTTTACGCCCAACGACATTGCTACAACTGGGGCCAGGCCGGGTCATCAAAACGCTGGATTTCGATGAGGTAGCCGTTGGGATCGCGCAGAAAGCAGTGGTAGATGTTAAATTGAGGGTTGTGCTGCGGTGGCTTTTCAAATTCGATCCCTTTTTTACGCAGGTATTGATACCAGTCATCCACGTCCTGACTGACCAGGGTGAGAATGACAGCGGAACCCGATTGGCTTCCGCTGCTCAAATGTTGGCAAAAACCAAGGAATGCGCCACCGCCCGTGCCGTAAATGCGGCAGGCGCCCTGGTCTAAGATGAGGGGGAGTTCCAGGATTGTTTCGTAGAACACGGCCGTTGCCACCAAGTCGGCTGTGTACAAAAAAGTTACCTGTTGGTTGATGAACGGCCGTTTCATGCCTGCTTCCTTACAACGATAATTTGGAATGCGAGTTGAAAATTGGTTAGCTGCCCGGCTCTTTGTAACCAGCTTCGGCAAAATGTTGGACTTGAAAGGTAAAGACGCCGACGGTGGGCGGCACGGCCGTTAACTCACCTTCAGGAATCCCCGCCTTACGGGCCAGCACGGCCAGAAATTGGGCCGGTTTAGGGATGCGCGCCCACACTTGCGGCAGCAAGACGCCGCGCCGTTCCTGCCAGGTCAGAATGACGCCATCCAATCCCGGCCGCAGCTGTCGCCGCAAATCGGCATCATTGGCATAGATCAGCGGCTCTGTCGGCGTCAAAATCGTCACTTCCAGGCGGATTTCGGCCAACTCGGCCGGTTCGACAGGCGGAAAGCGAGGGTCACGGGCGGCGGACCCGGCATGGCGGGCCACATCTTCGGCCAGCGGCAACCGGGCCTCAGTCGCACCGATGCAGCCGCGTAAACGGCCGTTCGCTGTCAAGGTCACAAAGCTGCATCCGGGCTGGGAAACGGCCGTTGGCAGTCTCTCCAGATCAGGATGGTAAATAACGCGGTCGCGGACATACAATTCCAGACCACTTCGGGCCACAGCAACCAGCGTCTGTCCGATTTCGGGGGCCAGCTCAGTTTGTTTTGTCATCCTGCGTCCTGCTCCAAAGCAAATCTTACGGCCCAATCACCACCGGTAAAAACAGTCGGTATGGGGTAAGCGTACAAGTCGGCTCAATTAACCAGGGATCATACAACACATTGCCCCAAACCGCATCTCCACTGCCCGGCCCAATACCGCCTGGCCCGGATGCATCACCCCACCAGTTTTGACGAGCGTCAACGGCCGTACTCCCCACATTGTTGACTCCGCTGCCATTGCCGCTGATGCTGGAACTGAACACCGTCACGTCCGGCGACCCGGTCACGTAGATGGCGTCACTGGTGTTGTTGGTGAAGGTTGTGCATACGGCCGTTACCCCCCAAACGACCAAAATGATCAACTGCCCAACCATCAAGAAGATGAAAAAAGGCGTCATCATCATCAATGTGGCGCGGGGCAAGTTGATTGATGAAGCAGCATTGGCCGAAGCGCTGCGAGATGGGCATGTGAAAGCGGCGGCGCTGGATGTCTATACCAGCGAACCACCGGCCGCCGATAATCCCTTAATTGGCCTGCCCAACGTGCTGCACACCCCCCACCTGGGAGCCAGCACAGCCGAAGCCCAGCGCAATGTTGCCACACAAATCGTCAGCCAGGTCTTGGATTGCCTGCGCGGTGGAGAAATCCGCAATGCGGTGAACAAGGTCTCGTAGGTTTAACGGTTTGAAGTAAAACGATAAATTACAGTGGGGGCGATTATCCAACCGCCCCCAACCTTTTTCTGGAGCGCTAAGTATGGGAATAAACAGCAACCATCGTCCACGTGTATTAGTTTACGATCAGGCAGAATCCCATTGTTTAGACTGCTTAAATGGCATCGCTGATGTCGAGATTCGACCGGATTTGACCGAAGCCGAATTCATGCAGTGTATTGGCAATTATGATGCGTTAATTGCCGGGCCACCCCGCCGCCTTCCCGGCCGGATGATTGAGCGCGGCTATCGTTTGAAAGTAATTGGCTATGCCGCTTCACGTTTGGACAATGTGGATGTTAGCGCGGCGCGGGTGATGGGGATTGAGGTGTTCAACGCTCCCGCCAGCAGCGCTGTAGCAATTGCCGAACAGACGCTGTCCCAACTTTTGCTTTTAGCAAACAACATGGGCGATGCGCGTTTGTCGGGTAAAACGCTAGGTCTGGTTGGCTTTGGCCGGATTGGCCGGCAAGTGGCGAAGCGGGCGCGGGCTTTCAACATGCGCGTGTTAGCCAATCAACCCCGGCTGACACCGGAGTTGGCTTTGGCCGCCGGCGTACAGGCTGTTGACCTGATGGATTTGCTTCGTGAATCGGATTTTGTCAGCCTGCATTTGCCATTTAACGCCGAAACGAAAACAATTCTGGGTCGGGACGAGATTGCGGCGACGAAACCGGCGGCGTGCCTGATCAACACGGGCCATGCTGGACTGTTGGATAATGAGGCGGTGCTGCGGGCGTTGGAAAACGGCCGTTTAGCCCACATCGCCCTCTTTGTCCATCCCAGCGAAAACCCAGACGCATTGGACGCAGCAACCAAAGCGCTGCGGCGGCACGGCAGTGTCCTGACAACCCCTTACCGAACCACCATTATTGACGGCCGTCACCAGGATGCCATCCGCGAAATCAGCGAGAACATCGCCGACGTACTCAGCGCTGAGCAAGCCAGTTCACTGTTGTCGCTGCAAGTGGTGCCAATGGATAAGGTATCGCCGCATGAAGAAGTAGACGACAAGCGCGTGGCGCGACTGATGGCGGCGATAGAGGCCAATCCCAAGCTGATTGACCCGCCGATTGCCACGTTGTGGAACGGCCGTTACGTCATCCTTGATGGTGCCACCCGATTTACCGCTTTCAAACGACTGGGGTATGAGCATCTGATTTTCCAGGTGGTGGACGGGGAACAAAAAGGGCCGGATTCGTTTACGCTGCATACCTGGTATCATGCTATTTCCAGTGACCAGCCGTTTGCTGACCTGCTGGCCCATTTGCAACAGTTGGATGGCATCCTGTTCCAGGACCTGCCGCCCAGTGAAATCCAAACGGTTTTCCAAGACGAGGCCGCGCTGTGTTACTTTTTGGAGAGGAACGGCCGTATCATCCTCGCCAAATCTACCCCCGATGCCAACCATTTAGACGTAATGAACGATTTAGTTGCCAGCTACACTGATTGGGGCAATGTGGAGCGCACTTTGTTGACGGATTTGCCGCGTTTGACGGAACAGTTTCCACAGTTAACGGCCGTCGCCATCTTCCCCCAATTTACCCCTGCAACTGTCTTCGACGTCGCCAGCAAAGGCGGCTTTGTACCGGCCGGATTAACCCGATTTGTCATCCCCGGCCGTATTTTGCGGCTGAACATGGAACTGGATCGGCTGCGCGAAAACGAGACGCTGACCGCCAAACGCACCTGGTTTAAACAACATTTGGCTGACAAGCTGGCCTCATCTCGCTTGCGCTATTATGAGGAACCTGTTGTTTTATTGGATTAAAAAGATAGAGTGTGGAGATAGAGAAAGAACGCCCTTTGTCTCTACACGCTATCTCTATCTTCTTCAGGAGTAATTGATGTTAACAATCAAGCTAGATTCGATAAAGAAAGAATCGCCGCGACCACAGCGGCGGCCGGATTGGATTAAGGTTAGCCCGCCCAAGGGCGAAACCTACCGCAACCTCAAGCGGCTGATGCGGACAAAAGAACTGCACACCGTTTGCGAGGAAGCCCACTGCCCCAACATGGGCGAATGCTGGGGAGCTGGCACCGCTACGTTCCTCATTTTAGGCGACATTTGTACCCGCAGTTGTGGCTTTTGTGATGTGAAGACGGGACGGCCGTTGCCCCTCGATTGGGAAGAGCCAGAAAGAGTTGCCCAGGCCGTCAAATCCATGAATTTGCGCCACGTCGTCATCACCTCAGTAAACCGCGACGAGCGCAAGGATGGTGGTGCGCCCGTCTTTGCCCAGGTCATCAACCGCATCCACGAGGTACAGCCCGGCTGCTCCATCGAAGTGCTCATTCCCGACTTCAAAGGCAGCAAGGAAGCGCTCAAAATCGTCATGGACGCCCGCCCCGAAATCCTCAACCACAATGTGGAGACCGTGCCTCGCCTGTTCCGCAAGGTGCAGCCGCAAGACCATTACGAATGGGCACAGGCCACACTGACCAACGCCAAAAAGATGGAACCCGATGTGCTAACCAAGAGCGGGATCATGGTTGGTCTGGGCGAAGAATGGGACGAAATCCTGGCTGTCATGCAGGATTTGGTCGGCTGGGGTGTAGACATCCTGACCATCGGCCAATATCTCCAACCGAGCAAGAAGCATCTGCCAATGGAGCGCTATTACACGATGGCCGAGTTTGCCGAGTTGAAGCGGCTGGGGCTGGAGATGGGCTTCCAGTGGGTGGAGAGCGCCCCACTGGTACGCAGCAGTTATCACGCCGATAAGCAAGTGATGGCCTTGTCCCCCATGTGGAATAATCAGGATTAAATCATATGACCAAGCGTGTTTACATCGCCAACACAGGCGGCACCATCGGCATGAAAAAAACACCCAAGGGCTACGCGCCTGAACCAGGTTATCTGGCAGAACAGATGGCGCAGATTTCGGCGCTGCAAAGCCCGCACATGCCGGATTATTACCTGCATGAATACGATCCGCTGTTGGATTCGTCCAATATGACACCCAAAGATTGGCTCAAAATCGCGCAGGATATTGCCGACCACTATGATGATTTTGACGGCTTTGTCGTTTTGCATGGCACCGATACGATGGCTTACACGGCCTCGGCGCTGCCTTTCATGTTGGAAGGCTTGAAAAAGCCAGTCATTTTTACCGGCTCGCAAATCCCATTGTGCGAAGTGCGGAATGATGCCCGCGAGAATCTGATTACGGCGATGATTTTGGCCGCCGAGTATCCCATCCCTGAGGTTTGTCTCTATTTTGGCGACAAGTTGCTGCGCGGCTGCCGCACGGTGAAGGTGAATGCCAATGGTTTTGACGCCTTTGATTCCCCGAATCTATCACCGTTGGGTAAGGTCGGAGTTGATATTGAATTGGATTGGAAAGCGATACGGCCGTTACCCCCGCACACCACCTCGCTCACCATCCAACCACTCAATGGGAATCGGGTCGGCGCAGTCAGACTTTTCCCAGGCATCTCCGCCGATATTGTTCGCCACATTTTGCAACCGCCACTCAAGGCGTTGGTTCTGGAAGCATACGGTGTGGGCAATGGCCCCGATCATGACCAGGCATTTATCGCTGCACTCAAAGAAGCGAATGAACGCGGGGTCATTATTATTGATTGTACACAATGCCTTTCTGGCAGCGTCGATCTCCATGATTACGCCACCGGCGCATCCTTAGCCGCCGCCGGTGTGATTAGCGGCTACGATTTGACAGTAGAAGCTGCTTTAGCCAAACTTTTTTATCTTCTCAGCCAGGATTTGCCCCCAGAAACCGTTAAATTGCTCATGCAAACCAACCTGCGGGGCGAACTCACCCGTTCATAGGATCAATATCCAAATCAACTGAATAGAATTTTCAAGGCGTGAAACGTGATCAGGGGTTCATCACGTTTCACGCTATACGTTCCACGCAAAACCCCGCATTTTTCTCCCAAACCAATCTTTACGATTTCTTTACATAGGCCTTATGCGTCCCTTATCCCTTCTATGTTAGATTGTATTAAGTCAAACAATGACATGATTTTCATCATGCGGCCCAGTGCATGCAAATGAACCGTAACACTGGCCGGGTATTGAATTTATTAACCCTCGACTAGTTTAAGGATAGATACAAGATGGCAACAGGAAATGCAATAAAAACAGTACGTTCTCTTGTCAGAGATATTGATTTCGAAGGCAAGAGTTTACTCTCCATCAACGATCTGACGAACGATCAGATTTATGGCTTGTTTGAGCTGGCACGCGCATTGGAACCTTGGAATCGATCGGCCGTACCGCTGCTTACGGGCAATGTGATGGCCGCGCTCTTCTTCCAGCCCAGCACCCGCACCCGGATGAGCTTTGAAACAGCCATGCATCGTCTGGGCGGCGCTGTTGTGACCGAAGCCACACCGCTGGTTTCCTCCTCAATGGCTAAAGAAGAAAGCCTTTCGGATATGATCAAAGTGGTCTCTAAATACGCCAATGTCATCGTACTGCGTCACCCAGATGACGTAGATGCCCGCGATGCTGTGACCTACTCCGACGCGCCGGTTATCAATGGCGGGTTGGGCCATTGGGAACACCCCACACAAGCGTTGTTGGATATGTATACACTGTGGCGCACGCATAACAAGGTTGAAGGCGTCAAGGTTTGTATTGCCAGCGCCGATTTGGTTGCCGCGCGTACCGGTCACTCGATGGCTTACGGGTTAGGGCGATTAGGTGCGGACGTTACGTTAGCCTGTCCCAAAGAAAACCGTACACCTGAAAGTGTGATGAAGAAACTGAATGCTGTCGGCGGCAACGTCAAAGAAGAATTTGATTTGTCACAAGATGGCTTCAACGAACTTATCGCTGATATGGATTTGGTTTACCTGCCGGGGTGCAGCGCTCCCAAAGGCGCGGAAGCGGAAGCGTTCAAGAAATTGATGGACAGTTACTATGTTCGTTTTGAAACATTGGACAAAGTTCGTCAGGAAGAAAACCGCATTATCCATGTGACGCATACTTTACCACGCCGGGCGGGCGAAATGGACTTACGCATTGATACGACCCCCAACCAGCAATATTTTGAGGCGATTGCTTACAGTGTCTCGATTCGTATGGCTCTGGTTGCCAGCATCTTGGGCGTATAGCCGGAAAACGGTTGTAGATTTTTACGAAATTCTGGGCACACCGCCCATCCAATCTTAATTTTGTGGAGGTACTTGCCTGGCTCGCCATAAGTCGCTAAATTTACTGTGTGGCGTTAAGCATTTTCTAGCGCTGATCACCGAATGATTTTATGTCCCCATTGGGAATAAATTTGATTTAGCTGACTTATTCATTCTTCTAACAATATCATGGAGCTTAATATGAAAGTTATTGTGACATTAGATGGCGAGCTTTTAGTATCCAAAGTGGCGAACAGCGGTCTTCAAGGCCAAAAGGAAGCTGTCGCCAAAATAGTCAATAACCTGGGGAGCATATTACGTGCTGGACATGATTTAATTATTGTGCATGGCAATGGACCACAGGTCGGCAATATGCTCTTCAGGAGCGAAATTGCCAGTCATGCTGTTTACCCAATACCGTTGGATGTTTGTGGCGCAGACACACAGGGTGCGACTGGTTATTTTTTACAACAGTCTTTACAAAATTGGCTGCGATGGGAAGGTATTGAACGTGAGGTAACGGCCGTTGTCACCCAGGTTGTCGTTGACAGTTCCGAGTTAGAATTAGCCGTTCCTGTCAAAGGCGTCGGCCCATTCTTTGATGCCGAAAAAGTTTTCAAATATGGCAATACGCGCGGCTGGGAATTTATCATGGTCCCCGGACGCGGCCAGCAAAGGGCTGTCCCGGCGCGGCTGCCCAAGCAGATTCTGGAAGTCAACGCGATTCGCTGTTTGATGGAATGCGGCACTATTGTTATTTGCGCTGGCGGCGGCGGTATCCCTGTCAGCTACGATGCTCAAGGCAATTTGATGGGCGTTGAAGCGGTCGTGAACAAGTCGCACACCTCAGCGTTGCTCGCAAATGAAGTAGGCGCCGATACGATTGTATTTGTTTCCGAGTGGGAAAAGATAAGACGCGGTTTCCCTCAGAGTGTCGAAGGCGGCTTTACTCGTTTGACCCTGACAGAGTTGAGCGCGTTAATTGAAAAACAGAAAGATGAATTAACAGATTCAATGTATCTCAAGCTGCTGGCCAGTCGCAAATTCTTACAAGCGGGCGGCAAGTCCATTTGGATCATTCCCCCAGAACAGCTTGGCGATGTATTGAACCGCGATTGTGGGATTCAGCTAATACCTGACCCGGAATAATCACATCACAAAACTCGATTAATTCAGTAAAGACGCATTTATTGCTCTTCACTTAAATTTCTGGTCTTGTGGTGAATTTTAAGAGGAGTAAATGCATGTCTGAAAAAATCGCAGTAATCGCAATCGGGGGTAACTCCCTGGTCAAAGATAAAGCCCATCAAAGTATTGAAGACCAATACCAGGCCATAAAAGAAACCAGCTTTCATATTGCCGACATGATCGAAGATGGCTGGACTGTAGCTGTTGGCCATGGCAATGGCCCTCAAGTTGGATTCGTTTTACGCCGTTCGGAAATCGCCTACAAAGTGGAGGGCGTTCATGAAGTGCCGCTGGATGTTTGCGGTGCCGATACGCAAGGGGCCACGGGGTATGGGCTTCAGCAAAACCTGTATAATGAGTTTCTCATGCGCGGCATTCAAAAGCCGGTCGCCACTATCATCACCCAAGTAGAGGTTGATCGCCAAGACCCTGCTTTCCAAAATCCAATCAAGCCGATTGGTTCCTTCATGGAGGAAGCTGAAGCGATGGAGAGGAAAGCCAAGGAAGGATGGGATGTTGTTGAAGATGCCGGACGTGGTTGGCGTCGCGTTGTACCTTCACCGCTGCCGATGCGTGTTGTTGAAGAGCCAGCCATTAAGCAGTTAATCGGTGGGGGAATATGTGTCATCACGGTTGGCGGCGGTGGTATTCCCGTTGTGGCTGATGATGCGGGCGCTTTGCAAGGCGTGGCGGCTGTCATTGATAAGGATTACGCTTCCTCGCTGCTGGGTAATTCAATTGGGGCCGAACTGCTGATTATTAGCACGGCCGTTGAAAAAGTCGCCCTCAATTTTGGCAAACCCAACGAAACCTGGCTGGATGAAATCACGCTGGCAGAAGCCAAAGCCTACATGGCCGAAGGCATCCACTTTGCCAAGGGCAGTATGGCCCCCAAAATGCAGGCCGTCATCTGGTTCCTGGAACGGGGCGGCAAAAAAGCGATCATCACCAACCCGGAAAATATCGCCCGCGCCCTGCGCGGTGAAACCGGCACGACTATCGTCGCTTAGTTGAAAATTGAGGATTGGTGTGATGTTGGGTAACGGCCGTTCTACTTTGGAGAACCAGGTTTTGGATTCAATTCAAGAATCCGAAGTCGTTGGCTTGCTCCAGGCGATCATTCGGCAGCGGAGTGATTTTCCGCCGGGTGACTGTGTAACGGCCGTTGCCGTCATCGCCGATAAACTAACCGCAACCGGCATCCCATTTGATATTCTGAGCAAAACCGCACACCAACCCAATTTGCTCGCCACACTGTCGGGGCAAATCGACGTTCCCACTTTACTGTACCATTCCCACATCGACACCGTTTCCCCCGGTGACCCGGCAGTGTGGCGGCATCCCCCCTTTTCTGGGGTTGTAGAAGATGGCCTCATCTACGGCCGTGGCGCGGGCGACGACAAAAGCAGTGTTGTCGCCCAAATCATGGCCTTGGTGACATTGGCACGGGCTGGATTGGATTTGAACGGCCGTTTACAAGTCGCCGTCGTCGCTGATGAAGAATCGGGGGCGCATCAAGGCACCCGCTGGCTGCGTGACAACCAGCATTTGCAGCCCGATTTCCTGGTTGTGGGCGAGCAAACCCAAAACCGGGTCGCCGTCGCCGAACGGGTAGCCTGCGGCATTGATCTGACCATCTTTGGCAAAAGCACGCATGGGGCCATGCCTTGGGCCGGTGACAATGCCGTATTGAAAACGGCCCGCGTTTTGGCCTGGCTGGAAAAGAAACTGTTCCCGCAACTAGCCGCCAAATCGCATCCATACCTGCCGCCAGCAACGTTGAACATCGGCAAGATTCAGGGCGGGCTGCAATGGAATATTGTGCCGGAAAGCTGCAAAGTGGAAATGGATCGGCGGCTGCTGCCCGGCGAAACACGCGAAGTGGCCATGGCTGAAATTGAAGTCTTGCTGGATGAATATAACGCCACGATTGAGCCGCTGAAGTACGAACTATTTTCGACCGGCAAAGTCGCCCCTAATATCAATACGGCCCCTGATAACCCGTTCGTTCAGTGCGCCAACACAGCTTTGCAAGATGTGACTGGTCAGCCACAGGAATTGACGGGCTATGTACAAACTAGTGACGGCCGTTGGTTCGCCGGTGATGGGTTTCCAATCATCATCTTTGGCCCCAGTGATCCGGCCGTTGGCCATGCCACCGACGAACACGTATCTATCGATCAGATCGTCGAGGCCACGAAGTTTTTAACCCTGCTGGCGCTGCGCTGGCTGAAAGAAGATTAAAGATTGGGGATGAAGCCGGTTAATCATTAATCTTCAATCATAACGTAAAAGAGGAATTTAGAATGGCTCATAAATTTGCATCACTTGCCGCTGACATCACTTCAAAAAGCCGATCCATTACCCAGCCAGGCAGTTACATGATCCTTGGTCAGGCTGACCGGGTGAACAGCAAACTGCCTAACTGGCGTAACACCAACGCCAAAATCATGACCACACCGGCCCTGGGCGCTAAGTTTGTGGAATATGAAATGTTCATCCAGCCTGGCGGTGGGACCAAAAAACCGGTCGATGATGGGTTGCAGCATTTCCTGTTTGTTCTGGAAGGCGAAATCACCTTTGAACTGGATGGTCAAACCCATGAATTGATCCAGGGCGGAACCGTCTGGCTGCCGCCGAACCATCCTTACAGCGTGGTAAACAACAGCGAAGCTACCGCGCGTATGTTGTGGCTGCGTCGTCGTTACATCGAACTGGAAGGCATTGCTATTCCAGCCCCGATCATCACCAATGAAAAAGATGTTGAAGCAATGCCCGAGGACACCTACGTCGAAAAACACCTCATCCCTTACGATAATGAACTGGGTTACGACATGGCGTTTAATCTGCTCATTTTTGAGCCGGGAACTCATTTTGGCTTTGTAGAATCGCACATCATGGAGCATGGCCTTTATATGCTGGATGGGCGTGGTTTTTATTACCTCAACGGCGACCTGATTGAGGTAACCAAGGATGATTACATCTACATGGCTCCGTTTTGCCCGCAATATTTTGCGGCCACCGGTTGGGAGACGGGACGGTATATTCTCTACAAGGATGTTAACCGGGATTATATTGATGAGCTTTAGCTAGCAAAACCTGCGAGATTGACGACCTGCGGTCTCACGAAAACCTCGCAGGTTTCTTGTGTAGAAAACCTCACACCAAAACTGAATTGACAAATAAGTACCACTGAAGTGGCGGTTGTTTCCTGCCGCCTGGTTAATGCTGGCAGTTTTTAGAGGGAGTCAATTTCGATTGGTCGGTGATGTACCCATCGTGATGGCTAACACCACGATGATACAAAATAATTTATGAGGTGAATCGTATGGAAAATAAAGTATATCGTGACGAAGACGTGAGTCTGGATGTGCTCAAAGACAAAGTGATTGCCGTGCTGGGTTACGGTATTCAGGGCGGCCCGCAGGCACTTTGTCTGCGCGACAGCGGACTCAATGTCATCGTGGGGGCGGGGCCAAGAGACCGTTTTCCAGATTGGGACAAAGCCGAAGCGGATGGCTTTGAGGTAATGACCATTGGCGAGGCTACCAGCCGGGCCGATGTGGTTCACGTCTTGTTGGCCGACCCCGCCCAACCGGCCGTTTATGAACGTTCTATCCGTGACAATCTTAAGCCTAACTGCACATTGAGCTTTGCCCACGGGTTCAACGTCCTTTACGGGGCCATTATCCCGCCCAAAGACGTGAACGTGGTCTTGTTTGTACCCAATTCGCCGGGCCATATGGTACGCAAGAAATTTCTGGAAGGCTCCGGCATTTACGGTGCGGTCAGCGTGGATCAAGATGTGACCGGCGACGCGTTGGAAATTGTGTTGGCCATTGCCAAAGGAGTCGGCAGCACCCGTGTGGGCGTCATCGAGCTTTCCTTCCAGCACGAAACCGAAGGGGACAACTTTGAAGAGCAAGTGTTGTACGGCGGCACGATCCATCTGATGAAAGCGGTATTCAATACGATGGTCGAGAACGGCTACCCGCCTCACTTTGCTTATGCCAAAGCGATTCGCTCGCTGCGCACCGTGGTCGATGTGATGGATGAGATTGGCATTGAGGCTTACATCTCCGAACGCAGCAGCCGCACCTGCGAGTTTGCCGTCCGCACCAGTGGCCCGCGCGTCATTGATTACGATGGGATTCAACAGGTCTTTGAAGAGACGGAACGGGGCGAGTTTGCGGCGCGGTGGATGCAGGAATGGCAGTTGGGCATGCCCCGCCTGCACCGGATGCGGCGCACCGGTGCGGCCTCAAAGATGGAAGATACCGGGCATAAATGGCGCGATCTTTTTGGCGAGGGTTAACTTTACCTAACCGCGGAGACGCGGAGAATGCAGAGGAAAGAATTAGTTTTTAGGCTGTGGTAGACATGTTTTGCCCAGCATAAACAAATTGAATCAATAAATTTTTGAAAGGAAAGGATATTAAAATGGTTACTGAAGGTTTAAAAGGACGTGATTTTCTACGTTTACAAGATTTCACGAAAGCTGAAATCGAAACGATGTTGGAAGTAGGTTTGCAGTTGAAGGCCGATAACACGATGCGCCGTTACCATGACGATTTGCTGCGCCGCCGCACGCTGTTCATGATGTTTTTCAACCCCAGCTTGCGCACACGCAACAGCTTTGAGGCTGGTATTTTCCAATTAGGGGGTCATGCGCATTTCTTGGAGACCTCATCCACCCGTTTACCCACTCTGGAAGGGGAAGACCTGGGTTATGCTTCGGAACGCATTGTTGATATGGCGCGTGTGTTATCCCGCATGGGCGATGCGCTTTCGGTTCGTATTTTGGGCGATGTGGTTGGCTGGGAATATGATAAGGCATTCCGCATCATCAAAGAGTTCGCCCGTGGTTCGCATGTGCCGGTTATCAACATGGAAGACAATATTTACCATCCCTGTCAGGGTATGGCCGATGCGATGACGTTGTGGGAGATGTTTGGCAAGAATCTGAACGGCCGTAAAATCGGTGTCTCCTGGACGTATGGTTCCAGCCCCAAGAAACCGATTGCACCGCATCATGATTTCATGTACATGGCCAGCCTGTTTGGGGCCGATGTTGTCTTCTCGCGGCCGCCGGAAATGCGGATCGACCCGGAAATTGAAGCCCAAATCAAAGCCAATGCAGAAGCGGCTGGCGGCTCATTCCAGGTGTCTGACAAAATGGAAGATGCCTGCGAAGGCGCCGACATTGTATACGCCAAAAACTACGTCTGCCTGGACTTGCTGCCGCCGGTGACACCTGAACCGCAGAAAGACGAAATGATGAAGCTGTTTGATAACTACAAGGGTTGGATCGCCGATGAAAAACGGATGAACATGGCTAAGCCAGATGCCCAATATATGCACTGTCTGCCGTGTGAGCGGGCCGCCGAGGTTTCGGATGCGGTCTTGGATGGCAAATGGGGCGAAGCTTGCTACGATGAGGCTGAAAACCGCCTGCACGCTCAAAAAGGCGTGATGGCTTGTATCATTCCGTAACGAAAACAAAGTCGTAAATAGAGGAAAATGCAGAAGGGCAACCGTTTGGTTGCTCTTTTGTGTTTCTGTTAAGGATAAGGGAAAACGGCCGTTCCCACTCCCCCACTTCCAATCCTTACACTTTCTTTAAACCTTGTTTATGCGCTCCTTATCAACTTGAAGTATGGACGCGATAACTCCCATTCCTAAGGGCAAATTAGAACCGGAACAGGGGTTCGTCGCAGGATCGCGTTGGTGGGACTGCCCTGGACGACTTCAACGACTGGCTGTGCGCCGTATCCACCCATGATGATGAGGTTACAATTGTGGGAAACGGCCGTTTCCATAATCACATCCACCACTTCTCCCGACTTGATCATAAAATCAGCTTCAATTTCATGCAATTCCAGATAGCGGCGGGCAACATCAATAATTTCTAGATCAGGCACTTTCTTCTCATAGGCGGTGACGACGACAAGCTGTGCTTGCCACTGCTTAACCAGAGAAGCGGCCATAAACAAAGCCTCTTTACTTTTGTCACTACCGTCGTAGGCCAGCAGCATTTTGTCAAGGGGGGAAATGGCACCGGGAACAGCCAAAATCGGCCGGGGGCTATGTTTGATCACCAGCCGAAAGCCCGATCCGAGCCGGGCAACGATTGTTTTACCCGGTGGATGGGCCAGATTCATAACGATAAGGTCATTCCAGCGTGCCCGGTCAATAATGGTTTGGGCAATGGAGCCGGTTTTTAAGATAAGACGGCCGTTTACCCCGGCATCTTGACAGCGGCGATCAAATTCTGCCTGAATTATCTGAGCGTTAGAACTGGAAAGCGCTGCCTCATTAGGCACAATATGCATTCCGCGCAGTTGGCTGTTTTCGCGTTGAGCGATGACAATCGCCTGCTCCAATCCAGTCCAGATTTGATTGTCGCCACCGATGGGAACCAGCACATAATTAAACAACTTATCCCGATAGCGCTGAGCCAGGGGCAGATGCCCGCCCTTATCCAGCGCTGTTGGCGCTTCATCAGGCGCAAAGGCATCAATGAGTCGTTTGCCGACACGCGCCAATCCCTGCTTTTCACTGTGTGTATCGGCCAGTTCGTCCGCAGCAGCCTGCGTACTGATATTCCAGCCAAGCGATTCCTCTAATTCGGCCTGGTACCGCGCAAGCCAGATGTACAAATCAGTTTCTGTTCGATTGGGAAAATCTAGCAAGAGTCCTTTTTCCCGAATAATCTGGATAGCAGGTAGGTAAATGTTGTCGTACCAACTGGTGGCAACCTCAGTATCAGGAATGTCATGCTGCAGGTCTAATCCCATGTAATAATGATGGACGCTGATATGCTCATCAAGTATACGGTAAGCGCCAGGTGCAGTAACACTCAGATCGATACCGGGACGTAAATTATCCAAATTGGTACGCTCCAAGAATTCGGCGTAGCGAGCTTTGCAAATCAACTCATCAGGCTTGACATCGGCGGGAAGGGGGATTTCGGTGATGACTTCACTGACATAAGCCTGAATCGTCTTCCTCTCCCACTGCCGAGCGATGGAAACGCGGTGGTTGCCATCCAGAACGAAGTAAACCTCGCCAATTTGATAGACCTGGATGGGCGGCCAGCCAGCACCGTCGGAGACGGCCGCATAGACTTTAGCCCAGCGTTCTTCCATGCTGTCTTTGAGGGGGAGAAAACTGCGGGTGAAATCGGTATAACGGCCGACACTGCCTACGATGGCATCTAACGGTATGGTTTGCAGACCGCGATCAATTTGGGTTTTGACTCGCAATGCACGGCGCACGTCGTGGAAGGACAGCAGTCCCTCGATTTCTTTGCCAATCATACGATTGTACACTTGCTGTAAGGCAACGTGCCGACGGGCATGACGAAAATCTTCTTTAGCCAAAGATTTGATTTTAGTGGATTTAACCATTTTTTATATCCAGGTTAGCGCATGGCTCTCAGGGGAGCGTTGCGGAGTTTGCGAGGTTTGCCACTTCGCCACTATGATAACCCAGATTTTCCCCCTCCTCCCCAATCCTTACACTTTCTTTATACCATGTTTATGCGTTCCTTATCGCTCGTGTGATAAATTGCACAAGTAGCAAGTTCCCTAGAAATTTAGCCTTGGATTATGTCTGATTGGCGTAATCGATTGCCATTTACAGGTAAGGTATAACGTGGATGAATTTGATGTTGTGATTGTGGGTGCGGGGCCGGCCGGAGCAACGGCCGCATATCTTCTAGCCAAAGCTGGCCTTTCCGTCGTCGTCATTGAGCGCGGGCAGGAACCGGGCAGCAAGAACGTATCCGGCGGGCTGATTTATGCCCAAATTTATGATGAGATTTTCCCCAACTTTTGGGATGAGGCTCCGGTAGAACGAGCCATTGCCGGTCATAGCGTGGTCTTTTTGGGCGATACGGCCGCTACCGCGATGGCTTACCGCGACGAAGCCACTGAACCGCCCTACAACGCGTTCAGCGTGCTGCGGGCCAAGTTTGACCCCTGGCTGGCGGCGCAGGCCGAAGAAGCGGGCGCGATGGTGATGCCTGGCTTTACAGTTGATGCGTTGATGGTAGAGAATGGCCGTGTCTGCGGTGTCAAAGCTGGCGGCGACGAACTACCAGCTAAAGTTGTCATCATCGCCGAAGGCACCCGCTCCCAACTGCTCAAACAAGCCGGACTGCGCGAAGATTACAGCCCCAAAGATGTCTCCATTGGCATCAAAGAAGTTATCAAACTGCCGGAACAGACCATCACCGACCGCTTCCAATGTTTGACGGCCAATGAAGGTGCAGCGTATACACTGGTCGGCCACACAGCCGGAGCTGAGGGCGGCGGATTCATTTACACCAACCGCGACACCCTTTCGCTGGGCGTGGTCGTCAAAATCGACAGTGTCTACAAAAGCAAAAAGCAGCCCCACCAAATCCTGGACGAATTCAAATCCCACCCCTTTGTACAGCGGCTCATCAACGGCGGCGAAGTGGTCGAATATTCGGCCCAAACTGTCCATCGCGGC
>JBNKZT010000030.1:0-28790 GCA_050301775.1 Promineifilaceae bacterium (SeqCode) | reverse complement strand
CAGGCTGTTGAAGGCGTTCATGGCATGGGTGACGGGCAGCAGTTGGGCAAAGGATGCGGCCGTTTCCGGCAGCATACTGTAGGGCAGCATCACCCCGCCAATCAGCATCGAGGGCAGGAACAGGGCTTGGGCGTACAGGATGGTCAACCGCGAGTTGGGGGCGATGACGCCAATGAGGACGGCCAGCCCGGCGCAGGTGTAAGCCAACAGCAGGGCAGTCAGGATGAAGTAGCCCCAATGAACCGGCCGCGGTGCATCAAACAGGAGTGGCGCGGTGGTGACGATGATGCCGGTGACGACGGCCAGGTGCATGATTGTGGTCAAGGCGGGCATGAAGATGAGGGAAACGGCCGTTATCCCATTAATCTTGTAGCTGCGAAAAATACCAGATTCGCGGGCGTTGACCAGTTGGTCGGGCAGGCCCAGCAGAGTCGAGGCCAGGATGGCAAACGTCACCATACCCGGCACAATCACGTCGCGGAACATGGGGTTGATGCCGGGCATGATCAAGCCCATCATCAGGTAAAAGCCCAGCGGGAACAGATAGTTCATGAGTAACAAAGTCTTGTTGCGGATACCGGTCCGCAGTTCAAACGTAAAATGAGCGGCAAATGCTTGCATGATAATTCTCCAAGATTTTTACCGCGGAGGACGCGGAGAGCGCAGAGTTTTTTTCTTTTCTCTCTGCGTTCTCTGTTTCTCCGCGGTTAATTCTTCGTTGTTAATTCCAGGAAACGGTCTTCCAGTGACGGCCGTTCCACCCGTAAATCCAATAATTCGTCCTTGTTGACCGAGACGTACTCAATCAACGCGGCCACCGTCTGGCCGATGTCGCGGCTGAAGTAGATGGCATACTCGTCCTTCAGCAGCCGCTGGCTGACGGCCGGGAAGGTTTGGTGATTGGCCAGAAGCAAGGCGTCGCGGGTGCGGACCGATACTTTGGTCAAACCCGCGCCGGTGGCGGTGATTTCCAGCGGCGTGCCTGCGGCGACGAGACGGCCGTTCAGCAAAATCGCCACCCGATCGGCCATCTCCTCCGCTTCGGCCATGTCGTGGGTGGCCAGGATGATGGTCGTGCCGTTGGCTTGCAGTTCGCGCATCAAATCGTGCAGTTCGACCCGCGAAGCTACGTCCAGCCCGGCCGTCGGCTCGTCCAGGAACAAGACCTGCGGCTCGTGGGCCACGGCCAGCGCCAGGGCCAGCCGCCGCTGCTGCCCGGTGGAAAGCTGCTGGAATTGGGTGCGGCGTTTGCCGCCTAAGCCCAATCGGTCCAGCAAATCGTAACGCGGGGCGACAGCGTGGTAGGCGCAAAAGAGACGCATCGCCTCATCGGGGGTGATGCTCTCCGGCATCCCGGCCGATTGTAGCTGGACGCCGATGAGATTGCGCAGTTGGCGCTGCTCGCGGGTTGGATCGACGCCGCCGATGCGCAGAACGCCTTCGTCTGGGGCGCGCAAGCCTTCCAAACATTCCAACGTGCTGGTTTTGCCGGCGCCATTGGGGCCAAGCAGCCCAAAGATTTGGCCGCGGGGCACGGTGAAGCCGATGTTGTCTACGGCCGTAAACTCGCCATATCGTTTGCTAAAATCCCGTACTTCAATCATTGTCTCGTTCATGATTCTTTTTCTTCCAGGGCTTCCAGTAAGGATTGGTTCGATTGGGCGCGGCGGTGTTTGAACAGCCAGCCGCACACGGCACCAATCAGGACGAGGTTGAGCGTATCCAGGGAAAATTCACCCAAAATCAGCAGGATGAAGGAAGAAATAGCCATTGCCATCGCCACAGCCAGTAAAATCAGGTCGATAAGTGCTTGCTTTTGTTGATCGTTCATTGGTTCATCTCCAGTTTGTTTTGCCAAAGGTTGATTCATTGACTGTAGGATACTATGGTGGAGATGCGAGCACATCGGGCAATAGGGAACGGCCGTACCTACCCAATGGTACAATACCCTTTCGGACAATACCCAACCGGCCAGCGGCTGTTATAATCAAAGCAGAGGCAAAAACTATGCGTCAATTCATCAAACTTGACCCCACCATCCAGGAAGAAACCCGCGAAACGCGCGCCTTCTATTACCTGCTGCTGATCGTGTTGGCGTTCATTTATGGCATCACCTTGTACGAAACGCCGGCTGTGCGCCAGCCGGGCCGCCTCATTCCTTTTACGCTGCTCATGCTCCTGCATGCTGGACTGCACTGGTTTAGCCCCCACTTTATCTGGCCCCGCCGCCGCCTGGCGATTTATCTCATTTTGCAGATTAGTCTGGTCATTTTGCTCAGTTGGATTAGTCGGGGAACGGCCGTTAGCTTTGGCTTGATCATGGCTTTGGCCGGCGAAACGGTAGGCCTGCTCGAAGATTGGCGGCGCTCCATCATCGCCGTGGTCGGCTATCTGACCCTGTTGTTGTTGACCAACTACCTGATCAACGGCTGGCAGTCCATTTCCACCTGGTTAGGGATGGCCGTCGTCATGATGGTCTTCGTCCTCGTCTACGTCCTGCTGTTCATGCGCCAGATGAACGCCCGCCAGGAAGCCCAAACGCTGCTGGCCGAACTGGAAACGGCCAATCAACAGTTAGCTGAATATTCCCATAAAGTCGAAAATCTGACGCTGGAAACAGAGCGGCAGCGGATGGCGCGGGAACTCCACGACACGCTGGCCCAGGGATTGGCCGGTCTTATCTTGCAAATCGAAGGATTAGAAGCCCACCTGGAGCAGGGCAATACCGACAAAGTAGCCGAAATCGCCGACCAGGCCAAAAGCCGCGCCCGCACCACGCTGGCCGAAGCACGTCAGGCGATTGGCGATTTGCGCCAGCAGCCGGCGGCCAGTATGACTGAAACCATCGTCCGTGAGGTGGAACGATTCCGCCAGGCCACCGGCATTCCCTGTGACCTGACTTTGCCGGAAACGTTGGCTCTGCCCGATTCGTTGGGCGAGCACGTGGTGCGCTGTGTCAGTGAAGGATTGGCCAACGTGATGCAGCATGCGCGGGCCACGGCCGTTTCCGTCAAATTGGGAGTGGGTGACGGCCGTTACCAACTCACCATCCACGACAACGGCCAGGGCTTCGACCCGGCCCAAATCCCCGCCGGCCATTACGGCCTCATCGGCCTGCGCGAACGGGCGCGGCTGGCCGGCGGCAGACTAACCATCGACAGCCAACCCAATCAAGGGACAACGTTGACGTTAACCATTCCCGCCGGTACGATGAAGACATGAAACCACAGATTCCGCAGACTCCTTCTTATCCGTGTTTTTCCGCGTTCATCCGCGTCCAAAAATCTTTGGAGTTGACACGATGATTCGAGTTCTCATTGCTGACGATCATCTGGTTGTTCGAGAGGGATTGCAGCTTATTTTGAGCAGCCAGCCGGACTTTGAGGTAGTGGGGGAGGCGGTGGATGGGGCAACGGCCGTTCGCCTGGCCGGTGAATTGCAGCCCGATGTCGTCTTGATGGATTTGCGGATGCCGGGGATGGATGGCCTGGAAGCGATTGGTCACATCTGTCGTCAATGGCCGGACATCGCCATCGTCATTCTCACCACCTACAACGAAGATGATTTAATGCTGCGTGGCCTACAAGCCGGCGCCCGCAGTTTCCTGCTCAAAGACACCGACCGGCAGACCTTGTTCCACACTATCCGTGCTGCCGCCCAGGGCGAAACCCTGCTCCAGCCCGACATTCTGGCCCGCGTCATTGCCCATACTCAACAGCCTGCATCGAGACTCCAGTCTCCAGCCTCCAGTTCTCCCCTCGATTTAACGGAGCGTGAACTGGAAGTGTTAACGGCCGTTGCCCGCGGCGACCGTAACAAAGAAATCGCCCGCGATCTGGGCGTCACCGAGCGCACCATCAAAGCCCATTTGACCAACGTCTACAACAAACTGGGCGTCGATTCAAGAGCGGCGGCCGTTTCCGTCGCCATCCAGCAGGGCATTCTGTCCGATTAATCAGGCCAAATCAACTTTGGAGGGGAAATGCTAGACACGGTTCCTAAAGGTTTTCGAGTCAGGCGCGAACCGACCGGAGAAATATGGATAGATTATCACCCTCCCGGTGTAGGGGGACCGGCGCGGTTCTTCATATTATGGTTTGTGTTTACAAGCGTAGGCTGCATCGGCTCAGTGTACGATATATACGGCCGATACGATGACTTGGCGTTGTTTGCTCGATATTTGATGCGGGTGCCGTGGTTGGGCTGGCTGGTCGTCACCATTGTAGCGGTAATTATGATGGTTTTGCCAGCGATCGTACTCATGTGGTTCTTGTTTGGCCGGAACTGTTTCGGGTTATCAGAGGATGGACTGTGGATACAAAAGCGGCTTTTTTTCTGGCAGCGTATCAAGTTTGTTCCCTTGGAAGATATGCAAAATGTGCGGCAAGTGAAAGATGGCGGGCAAGTGGTAGCCGGGCAGGTAGAGGATTCGTTTTCCACGTGGGGGTTGAAAATATATGCAGAGAAGGAGACGAATTTGCTCTGGCGACAGCCGATAGAAATGAGTGATTGGCTGGGAGGAGTGCTCTCAAATTGGTATGACATTCCGTTTGTGCCATCAGATGAAAGGGAGTAACAGCTGCGATTTCATAATCACGTTCATGAAAAACCCTGCCTGACGGCGCGTGTTGCCCCAGCTTCATCGGTAATGTAAGATTAACCTCTTATGCTGCCGCACGGAGGTAACATCATGAAAAAAATTATCTTATTTGCCCTTGGCGGCGGTGTTATAGTATTTTTGCTTTTGCAGTTGATCCCGGTTGATCGCACTAATCCACCCATTACGCAAGAAATCAAGTGGGATTCGGCGGAAACCCGCGAATTGGCCCAGCGCGCTTGTTTTGACTGCCACAGCAACGAGACGGTTTGGCCCTGGTATTCATATGTCGCGCCCATTTCGATGAGAGTGGTAGATCATGTGGAACACGGCCGTTACCACCTCAACTTCTCCCAATGGGACGGCCAAAACGAAGAACTGGACGCTGTTATCGAGACTATCGAAGAAGGCAAAATGCCTCTGCGCGATTATCTGCTGCTCCATCCCGAAGCTAAATTGACCGATGCCGAAACCGACCAGCTCATCGCTGGCCTGAGAGCAACCTTCCAAAACGATCCGCCTATCGCCCACGAAGAAGATCGCAGCCAGGAACGCGAGGATGATGATGATTAGTTGAAGGAGACACATGAGTGAAGAAAAAAGTTTGATAGCCGCCCGCCGCTGGTTTATTGACCTGTGGAGCCAGGGCAATCTTGACGTCGCCGATGAAATCATCGCCCCCGATTACGCGCCCGATTGGGTGCAAATCCCCAAGAAAGGGCCAGAACAGGTCAAACATGAAGTCCGCTATTTCCGGTCCGTTTTCCCCGATTTGCAGTATACAATTGTAGATAGCGCCGCTTTTCCCAACAAAGTCTGGATTCGTTACAAAGGTATTGGCACTCAGGAGGGGGCTGCCTGGGGATTTGCTGCTACCAACAGACAGGTCGAGTTTGAAGGCGTTACAATTTTCACCATTGACCACAATGGCCAAATTAGTGACCGTTGGGGTGCGTTTTGCATGTATGATATATTTGCTGATTTAGGGCTGGTTCCGCCGTTCTGGGAACTGAGCCAACTCATAAGGAGCAGCAAGTGACACAAGAAGCGAATTATAAAGCAGAGTTGGTTGGCGTATTCGGGCATCCCGTCGCCGAAAATCCCACAATTGTCATGCAGGAAGCGGCCTTTAAGGCCTTAAACCTCAATTGGCGGTACCTCACCATCGAAGTATTGCCGGAAGATTTGGCCGACGCCTTCAAAGGATTACGGGCCATGAATATGCGTGGTATCAATTTGACCATCCCGCACAAAGTAGAGGTTCTCAAATATTTAGATGAAGTGGCCCCTGATGCGGCGTTGATGGGCGCTGTCAATACCGTGCGCCGTCATGATGATAAACTGATTGGTGAAAATACCGACGGCAAAGGGTTCATTCGCTCATTGCGTCAGGATGCCGGTGTTGATCCGGCCGGCAAGAGAATCGTTATTCTTGGCGCGGGTGGGGCGGCACGAGCTATTGGTGTGGAAGCGGCCCTGTCTGGTGCGCGGCACATCACCATTGTCAATCGTTCAGCAGTGCGTGGCGAAACGTTAGCGGCCTTATTGAATGAAAAAACAGAAACCAATGCTTATTTTGTTGGCTGGGAAACCTGTTATGCTGTCCCTGCCGATACAGATATCCTTGTCAATGCCACCTCCATCGGCTTATTCCCGAACGTGACCGAAAAGCCCAATATTCATTTTAATACCATAACATCAACGATGGTCGTTTGTGATGTCATTCCTAACCCACCTAATACACCGTTTTTGCGTGAGGCGGCAGATCGCGGGGCCACGACATTGGATGGTCTGGGCATGTTAGTTTATCAAGGCGCTATAGGGTTTACAATGTGGACTGGATTGGAAGCCCCGGTGGCTGTGATGCACCAGGCTTTGCAGTCGGTGTTTTCGTAGTAGAATTTTCACTTTTCCAGCAGTTCGTAACGACAAATAAGTGACATTTGTCCCTTGATTCCAATAACGCCTTGTGTCATGATCATACTTAACAAAAAGTAACCCTTTTTGAATATCGAATAATTGCCCTGAACCGCCTACCTTAATAATATCCCCACGTTTTAAATTTCAAAGTTAGGGTACAAATTTATAAGCGCGACCAGAGTTGCCATATTGGTTCGTGACTAACATTTTTAGTGAAGGAGTCTCTCATGGCTGAAGAAGTTACCCGTGGCACAGCCCACAACGTTTTACGATATGAACGTCATCCATTGGATGTTATTTTTGCTCCCAAGAGCGTAGCTGTTATTGGCGCAACCGAACGCCAAGGTAGTGTTGGCCGTACGATCATCTGGAATTTGATGAGTACCTCGTTTGGCGGCACCATTTTTCCGGTTAACCCCAAGCGGCCCAGCATTCTGGGTATTAAAGCCTATCCCAGCGTGTCCGACATTCCCGATCAGGTTGATCTGGCTGTGATAGTTACCCCCGCGCCGTCGGTTCCTGGCATCATCAGTGAATGTGTCGATGCCGGGGTAAAAGGCGCAATTGTGATTTCGGCCGGTTTCAAAGAAATAGGTGAAGCTGGTGAAGAACTGGAGCGCCAGATTATGGTTGAAGCCCGTCGGGGCAACATGCGTATCATTGGCCCTAACTGTTTGGGCGTGATGAACCCGATTTCCGGCTTGAACGCGACTTTTGCTTCGGCGATGGCCCGGCCTGGCAATGTCGGCTTTATCAGCCAGAGTGGTGCGCTTTGCACAGCCATTCTGGACTGGAGCTTCCGGGAAAATGTGGGCTTTAGTGCCTTTGTTTCCATTGGTTCCATGCTGGATGTAGGCTGGGGCGATCTCATCACCTATTTGGGTGATGATCCGCGTACCAAGAGTATTGTCATTTATATGGAAACAATTGGTGATGCTCGTGCTTTCCTTTCGGCAGCGCGTGAAGTGGCTTTGACTAAACCGATTATTGTCATTAAACCGGGGCGGACAGAAGCGGCGGCCCTGGCGGCGGCGTCGCACACCGGTTCATTGACGGGCAGCGATGAAGTTCTGGCGGCGGCTTTCCGGCGCTCAGGTGTCCTTCGTGTAGATACAATTGACGGCTTGTTCAACATGGCTGAGGTGTTGGCCAAACAGCCGCGCCCCCAAGGCGACCGGTTGACAATTATTACGAACGCCGGCGGCCCTGGAGTTTTGGCGACGGATGCCTTGATCACATCCGGTGGTGAGCTGGCCGACATCTCAGAAGAGACGATGGCGGCGTTGAATGAGATTTTGCCGCCGCATTGGAGTCATAATAACCCAATTGACATTTTGGGGGATGCTGACGCGGAGCGCTATCAGCAGGTTTTGGATATTGCTGCTAATGATGAAAACAGTGACGGGTTATTGGTAATTTTAACGCCGCAGGCGATGACAGCACCGACCCAGACGGCTCAATTGTTGAAGAAAATGTATGGCCAATCAGGCACTGGTGTGCGCAGCAAACCAGTGTTGGCCAGTTGGATGGGTGGCGCTGATGTGGCCGGTGGTGAGGAGATTCTTAATCAATCGAATATTCCTACATTCCCTTATCCGGATACGGCGGCGCGTGTTTTCCAATATATGTGGCGTTATAGCAATCGTCTGCGCAGTTTGTACGAGACGCCGCAAGCGCCGGAAGAAACGGCCGATACAGCCAGTCGCCGTGTGGAAATTACAGATATGTTGCAAAGCATCCGCCAGACGGGGCGTACTATTTTAACGGAATATGAATCGAAGCAGGTGTTGGCGGCCTATGGCATTACGACGGTAGAGACGCGATTGGCCGAAAGCGCTGATGAAGCGGTTGCTATTGCTGATGAAATTGGTTATCCGGTGGTGATTAAGCTGAATTCGGAGACGATTACGCATAAGACAGATGTAGGTGGCGTACGTTTGGATCTGGTTCATGCCAAGGAAGTGAAGCGGGCTTATAGACAGATGGAAACGGCCGTTACCGAAAAATTTGGCGCAGAGCATTTTCTGGGTGTTACCGTCCAGCCGATGGTGGACTTGAAGGATGGTTACGAATTGATTATCGGCAGCAGCCCGGATGCTCAGTTTGGCCCGGTTCTGCTGTTCGGCACAGGTGGTACGCTAGTTGAAGTATTTAAGGATCGTGCTCTGGGTCTACCGCCGCTGAATACGACTCTGGCGCGGCGTATGATGGAGCGGACAAAGATTTACCATGCGCTGCAAGGCATTCGCGGCCGTGATCCGGTTGACATGGATGAACTGGAGAAATTGATGGTGCGCTTCAGCTACCTGGTCGTGGAACAACGCTGGATCAAGGAAATTGACATCAATCCGCTGCTGGCTTCGCCGACAGGTCTGCTGGCGCTGGATGCCCGGGTGGTTTTGTATGAACCAGAGGTGTCAGAGGCCGATTTACCCCGGTTAGCGATACGGCCGTATCCCATCCAACACATCTTCCCCTACACTGACAAGACGGGAGAGACCTATACCGTTCGCCCCATCCGTCCTGAAGATGAGCCGATGGTTGTGGATTTCCATCAAAATTTATCGGAACAAAGCGTCTACCTGCGCTATTTCCGTTCCTTCCAATTGGATCAGCGGGTCCAGCACGACCGCCTGACCCGGATTTGTTTTGTCGATTATGACCGGGACATGGTGTTGGTGGCCGAACACGACAATCAGGAAACCGGCGAAAAACAAATTATCGGGATCGGCCGGTTGACCAAACTCCACGGTACAGCAGATGCTGAGTTTGCCATGTTGGTGGTTGATGAGTTCCAGCGGCGCGGCATTGGTTCGGAACTGCTCAACCGGCTGCTGCAAATTGGCCGTGAAGAGGGTGTCGAGCGCGTGGTTGCCTACATGTTGGGCGAAAACCGGGGTATGCGCCTTATCAGCAAGCGGCTGGGCTTCCAGTTTGAGCGAGAAGGCTCGCTGTTTAAGGCATCTATTGAGCTATAAGGCATCGTGAGTCATCTGACTCATACATCATTTGCGTCATGCGTCACCAGAGACGCATGACGCATTAAAAGCATTGGCATATTTGCCAAGAGTGTGGCAATATATTAACCGATGCTTGCAATCTGGAAACAATTACGTTCTGCTCCCCTTCACTTTCAACTGCGCCGTATTCGCTGGCTGGTGCCGGTGATTGTGCTGCTTTTGGCCGCACTGCATCAACTCCTCCTGCAAAATTTGATAGAGATAGTGTTCCCTCATTGGGCTGAGGCGGCGCGGCTGTTGGTTTACACCTTTACGGGCAGTATTGTGGCCTGGATTGGGTTGAGCTGGCTGGCAACGGCCGTGACCCGGCGCGCTGAAGCCGAAATGGAACTGCGAGACGCCTACCACGAATTAGAAACCAATCACCAAAAACTCCTGGCGCTGCACGATTTAGGCCAGAGCGTAGCCGCTGCCAACGATAAGCAAGCAATCTTCGAACTGACCGCCCGCGCCCCGCTGCATCTTACCGAGGCCAATTCCTCCACCATCGTGACTTTTGATGGCGAAAATGGCGGCAGCCGGCTCAAACTGGATATGGCCTGGGGGTTGAGCGAAAATTACCTGAAAGCGCTCCGAGTACAAATTGAAAAGGGCGTCCTGGCTGACCGCTGCCGCACCTGTACCGTTTTGCATGCCCACGCCGATGGCGACTGTCCCCTGTTTGCCGGTTTACAAGACCACGCTCGACAGGAAGGCATACGTTCCCTGATTTGCCTACCCATCGTCCAGGCCAACGAACGCATTGCTGTTTTATCGGCCTACTTCCCTTCGGCTGACGGGCCGCCGGAAGACCAGATACGGCTGCTCAATATTTTAGGCGGGGTCGTGGCTGCGGCGCTGGAAAGCTTGCGCAACCGCCAGCGCCAGGTCAAAACTCTGAACGCGCTGGATCGTGCCGCGCAAACGGCCGATGCGCTGGATGATCTGGCCTTCCAGGTGCTCAACATCGCCATTTCCGGCTGGGAAGCCGAGGCCGGCGGCCTGTTTTTGTATGATGAAAAATCGCAAACCTGGTCGTGCAGCGCTCAATACAACCTGGGGCAAAAGCTGGCCGACCCGCGCTTTGATTTGGGATTGGACATGGCGCGCCAAACGCTGGATCAAAATTTCCCGGTCATTATCTCTGACCTTGAGCCAGATGCCGGGCATGGGCTGCGGGCGGCAGCCGCTGCCCCGCTGATCACGGAAGGGCAAACGTTGGGCGCGCTGTTCCTGGGGGCTAAACGTCCGCTCGCTTTGAATGACAGCCACCGGGAACTTCTCGCGACGATGGCTTACCAGATCGCCCTGGCTGTACGCAATGCCCAGCTTTATACCCAATTGGGCCAGATGGCGGTGTTGGAAGAGCGTTATCGGCTCTCGCGTGAATTCCATGATGGTCTGGCCCAGACGTTGGGCTATCTGGGTTTACAATCGGAAAGATTGGAGAGCTTGCTAAAGATGGGGCAGACGGACACGGCCGTATCCGAGTTTGCCGAGCTGCGCCGTTCTATCCGTGCCGCTTACGTGGACGTGCGGGAGGCGATTGACGGGCTGCGGCTGGGTGTGGAAGATGTGGGTCAATTGGCTGCCCGGCTGGGAGAGTACACCACCGAGTTTTTTCGCCAAACAGGGCTGCCGGTGAATTTTACGGCCGTTCCTGACCAAATTAACGTTCCCCCGGCTACGGCCGTGCAGTTACTGCGCATTGCCCAAGAAGCATTAACCAATGTGCGCAAACACGCCCAGGCCCAAGAAGTGGGTGTGCGCTTACGCCAGATTGCTGGCGAGTTGGAGTTGACTATCACCGATGACGGGCGCGGTTTCCCCAATGCCCTGCCGGTCGAACGCCAATACCACAGTCACGGGCTGGCGTCCATGCGCGAGCGCACCGAAAGTCTGGGTGGCATGTTGACAGTGGCAACCCAGCCAGGACAGGGAACCCGCATCACAGTTGTTGTGCCGGTTGAACTATTGGTGGGGAGTGTGGCATGATTCGTGTTATTGTGGCCGATGATCATCATTTGTTTCGGGATGGTTTGGCTCGAATTTTGAATAGTTACCCGGATATCGCAGTTATCGCTTCGGTGGGCAGCGGTGAGGAGGCGGTAACGGCCGTGGCCCAGCACCAACCCGACGTCATCCTGCTCGACGTCAACATGCCCGGTATCGGCGGCGTGGGAGCGACCCAGCAGCTTCATGCCGCTGACCCCGACACCCGTATTCTGATGCTCACCGTCTCCGAACGAGAAAGCGATCTCTTTTCCGCTATTCGTTCTGGCGCTCGCGGTTATTTGCTGAAAGATGCCACAAGTGAACAACTTCATGACGCTGTGTGTCGTGTTCATTCCGGAGAAGCCATCATCGCCCCCTCGATGGCTGCCAAACTGTTTGACAAGTTTTCCGAAATGCCGGAAGCGCCCAAGCCGTCGCCCAAACTGGATGAACTGACGGAACGCGAACGAGAAATTTTACATTTACTCACTGACGGATTGAGTAATAAGGAAATTGGCGTTCAGCTTTCGCTCTCACCGCATACAATAAAAGTTCATTTACATCGCATTTTAGAGAAATTGGACTTACGCAGCCGAGTAGAAGCGGCCGCCTGGGCCGTTCGGCACGGTTTGAGCGAACGGAGCCGGTAGCAGTAGGGAACCGAAACCCCAGGGGAATTGGGCGTTTGCCCATTGGATTAACCCATTTGGGTTAATCCCACATCGAAAACCATACCCAAATGGCTATCCTTAGGATAGCCATTTTTTGTGGAATTATCCCCATTCGATTTATACCTGGCCGATTAACTTAAACTATACTTATTACTTATGGCGGTACGTGTTTTGATTATTGGTCGGCATCATCTTTTCCACGATGGCATTACCCATCTGTTGGGTGAGCAGACAGATTTAGTTGTGGTTGGCAAAGCCCGCAGCTGGGAAAAAGCACGTAAGATCATGGTTCAGGAACAACCGGACGTCATTATTATCGACCACGATGCCGCTGAGTTACATGAAGATGATTTAGCGCCTTTGTTGGAAAATATCGATCGGGATATTAAAGTGATTTATCTCACTCTGGCTAAAAATAAAATGATTATTCATCGGCGGCAGCAAGTATCCAATGTGACGGCCGTTGATCTACTTCAAGCTATTCAAGCTCCCGCCACAGGAGAAGAATCCCCCCTATGAAACGCTTCTTCCTGTATGGCTTTTATACAATAGTTATTATTCTTGTTGGCGGCGCTTTTGCTTTTAAGGTGTTTCAACCGGTTCAGGTCCTGCCTCGTATTCGCTTGGCCCCGGGCTTTTTAGCCATTGACCAGGATGGCCAGCGGCTGACGAACGAGGATTTGCGCGGCCAACTTGTGCTTTACAACTTTACGTACACCAGTTGCATAGATGGTTGTGAAGAGATGGACCAGACGATGCGTGAAATCCAAAACCAATTAGATACGTTGGAATTGGGCGACATTGAGGTGAAACTAGTAACCTTCTCGTTTGATCCGGAACGGGACACCCCCGAAGTGTTGCAAACGTATGCTGAATCGGTTGGCGCCGATCCGGAAATCTGGCGTTTTGCGACAATAGCCGATTCTTCGCTGATAAAGCACGTCATTGGCGGTGGATTTGAGGCTTATTATGAAGCGAATGAAGATGGCAGCTTCCGTTTCGATCCGGCATTTATACTGGTTGATGGCTGGGGAATCGTCCGGGGCGAATACCGTTACCAAACGATAACATCCGATTCTGAGCGAATATTACGCCACGTGGGCGTGGTGGCTGAAGAGGTCATTAACAGCCAGGGGGCCAACAGCATTGCTTACGAAGCGGCGCATTATTTTCTTTGTTATGCGCCCTGATGACCTGGAGTCTTAATGAAACAAAATCGTTTTTCAAAATTTGCCTGGGGAGTCTTGATTTATAACATAGCCGTCGTTGTTTGGGGTGCGTATGTGCGGGCGACGGGGTCAGGGGCAGGCTGTGGTCGACACTGGCCGTTGTGCAACGGCGTTGTCATTCCACGTGCGCCAGTTATTGAGACGATTGTTGAATTTTCGCACCGGTTGACCAGCGGGCTGGCTTTGTTGCTGGTACTGGGATTGTTGATTTGGGCCAGACGAGCTTATCCCAAGGGTCATATTGTCCGGTTGGGTGCAACTGGCGCTATGGCGTTTATGGTTTCCGAATCTATAGCGGGGGCCAGCCTGGTTTTATTTGAGTGGGTGGCCGGTAATATTTCTGCCGCCCGGGTGGTTGTGATGGGCGTTCATTTGCTCAACACATTTGTCCTGTTAGGTTTCATTGCGCTGACAGCCTGGTGGGCAACTGGCGGCAAGCGGTTTAGTTTTCGAGGCCAGGGTTGGGTCGCCTGGGGGTTAATTATCGGTTTGACCGGCGTGATGGCGATGAGTATGGCCGGTGCGATAACGGCGCTTGGAGATACGCTTTTTCCATCGGAGTCGCTGGCGCAAGGTTTTCAGCAAGATTTTGCCGCATCTTCTCATTTTTTGATCCGGTTACGGGTGTGGCATCCGTTTGTTGCGGTAGGGGTTGGGGCTTATTTGCTGTTCCTGGTGCAGCAGTTGAGTTTAACGCGGCCTGGTATTTATGTAAATCGGGCAGTTTGGGCGCTGCGAATTTTGTACGTGATTCAGTTGGGGGCTGGGTTGTTGAATTTAATTTTGTTGGTTCCGGTTTGGATGCAGTTGGTTCATTTATTCCTGGCGACGCTGGTATGGATTACATTGATTTTGTTAACGGCCGTTACCCTGGCTCAATCCCCCCAACCGGCAGCCAAACCAATCATGATCGCGGAGAGCTAAAATAATGAAAAAATTGACCTGGACTTTGATGGTCATCATTTTGTTAACGGCCGTTCTAAGCGCCTGCACACCATATGCATTTCATGGCACCATCTTACAGTCAAACACGGAAGCGGCTGGTTTCACCCTCATGTCCAGTAACGGGCAGCGAGTCAGTCTGGACAATTTTCGCGGCAAACTGGTCTTGCTTTACTTTGGCTACACCTTTTGCCCGGATGTATGTCCGGCAACCCTGGTGGAAATTGCTGGCGCGATGGATATTTTGGGTAAAGACGCCAGTCAGGTGCAAACCATCATGGTTTCCGTCGATCCGGAGAGGGACACGCCGGAACAATTGGCCGAATACGTGGCTCATTTTGACCCCAATTTCCTGGGCGTGACCGGGACGCCAGAGGAAATCGCCGAACTCGCCACGCTGTACGGCATTTATTATGAAAAACATGAAGGGTCTGAGGCCAGTGGTTACTTAATCGATCACACCGCCACGGTAATGGTGATTGATCAAGAAGGTTACCTGAAATTACTGCTGCCTTTTGGAACAACCGCACAAGAAATGGCTGATGATTTGGCTTATTTGTTGAAATGATCCCGGCATTTAGATGTTTGATTTTTTGATTGGGAAGTAGGGAGGTGAGGCGACTTTTAGTAAGGAAATGGAAAAGATTGAAATAAGGTTAAGGAAGAGGATAAAAAAATTCTCGTGAAATATGTGGAATGTTAATTGAAGGAGACAAGCTATGAAAGAACATGAGGATTCTGAAAACGAAGAATTCGAGCCGAAGGGCACAATGATCGTATTGGCAATTTTTGTAATAACGCTGATTCTTCTCTGGGGGTCAGTTTATGTAATTCTGCTTTCACGAGGGGTGACAGTATGATGACCAAACAATCTATGAATATTGATCCATATGAAAAGAACTGGATTCGCTTGAGCATTGGCTTATTAGTTGCTTTTGCGGTAGCGGTCAGCATTGCCGGCTTTGCCATGGGGATTCAGGTCCCCAGCCCGGAACAGCGGGTTGATCCCAACACGGTGGCTGAATCTGGCCCGTGGGCTGATCCCGGACTGCGTACTATTCAGGAAGGCAAAAAATACGACGCATATGTCCTGGCTCAGACCTGGCAATATGTTCCCCGTGAAATGACTGTTCCGGCAGGCGCTGAAGTGACGTTCTACGTGACCAGCAAGGACGTTCAGCACGGATTTAAGCTGCAAAATACGAATTTGAATGTGCAGGTTATTCCTGGCCAGGTTTCTAAACTGACAATCACGATTGATGAGCCGGGTCGTTATGATTTTATCTGTACGGAATTCTGCGGTCTGGGTCATGCAGCTATGTTTGGCACGCTGATTGTGGAGTAAGAGGAGAGGAGGCAACATGTTAGCAAATTACGAAATATCATCTGGCGAGAAGAAGTTTATTGGTTGGCATATTATTTTTGCAGTGATTGCTGTTTCTATTGGCAGTTTGTTTGGCCCACTGCAAGCATTTGAACATGCTGGCCTGGATTTGTATCCATATTTACAGCCGTTGTTCCAGTCTTATTACCAGGGATTAACGCTGCACGGCGTTTTGAATGCCCTGGTCTTTACGACATTTTTCATCACCGGCTTTTTGACACTGACGACGATTTACGGTTTGAAACGGCCGTTACGCAACCCCGTCCTGAACAAAGTTGGCTTCTGGTTGATGGTCGTTGGTTTATTGACGGCGACCGTTCCCCTGTTGCTCGATGAAGCGTCTGTCCTATACACATTCTACCCACCGATGCAAGCGAACTGGGCTTTCTACGTTGGTCTGACTCTAGTGGTTGTCGGCAGTTGGGTTGAAGGCTGGGGCTTTTACATGACCTACTACGCCTGGCGTAAAGAAAATCCTGGCGTACGCACACCCTTGATGACCTTTGGCGGCCTTATCACCATGGTCATGTGGCAAATCGCTACCCTGGGCATCGCCACTGAAATCCTGACCATGCTGCTGCCCTGGTCACTGGGCCTCATTGATAACGTCGACCCTCAGTTGGCCCGAACCTATTTCTGGTTTACCGGCCATCCTTTGGTTTACTTCTGGCTGCTGCCGGCTTACGTTTCCTGGTATGCTATGCTGCCAGAGCAGGTAGGGGGCAAATTATTCAGCGATTCGTTGGCCCGGTTTGCCTTCTGGCTCTTCCTGCTCCTTTCCGTGCCACTGGGCTTCCATCATCAATACGTTGATCCTGGCGTTCCGGCTGGCTGGAAGTTCTTGCATGCCATCTTGACCTATTCCGTTTTCCTACCCTCAATGTTAACCGCATTCACGATTATTGCTTCGCTGGAATATGCCGGGCGCAAACGGGGCGGCAAGGGAATGTTTGGCTGGCTGCGGGCCCTGCCTTGGGGCGATCCTTCGGTTACAGCACAGTTGCTGGCCGGTATCCTGTTTTTCTTTGGCGGCATCAGCGGTATCACCAACGCGTCATACAATATTAACCTGGTCGTTCACAATACGGCTTGGGTTCCTGGCCACTTCCACCTGACAGTGGCATCGGCCGTTACCATGTCCTTTATGGGTATTTCTTATTGGTTAGTTCCCTACTTGACCGGCAAGAAATTGTGGAAACCCAAGTGGGCTGTGGCCCAATCCTGGATTTGGTTTGTGGGCATGCTCATTTTCTCCAATGCCATGCACGTGGTTGGTTTGCTGGGCGCGCCGCGCCGGACGCCGTTGGGTTTGGCCCCGTATATTCCTGAAGAGTGGAGCGGCCATCTTTTGCGAGTTGGTATTGGTGGCGCCATCATGTTCGTTGGTATGTACCTTTATGTCTTCATCATTGCCAAATCTGCCTTTGCCAAGAATGCAGAGCCGGCAGATGTACGGGTCCCGGTGGCCGAGGCGAAACATGACCCACAAGAGACCCCGGATTGGTTGGACCGTTGGGTCCCTTGGCTGATTGGAACTGTTGCCCTGGTGCTGATTGCCTATGGCCCGCAGCTCATTGATCAGATTTCTAATATCACCTTAACATCTCCCGGATTCAAGGTTTGGTAGTCCTTCCTTAACATTCGAGATTGGAGACTGGATATTGGCCGGTCTCCAGTCTCCAATTTCCAAACGGCAAAGTAAATGAAAAGCATCATATCTGATAATACAGTCACTCTGAAGAGTGCAGCGTGGCGGGTGTTTGGGGGGAGTACAGCCATCGGATGAGCGAAAAGGGATCTGTGTTTCACGATACTGTTGATTGGGCTGGCCGCCACAAGCCAGTGACGCGCCGCTTTTTGAATGGGCTGGAGCGTATTTCGTTGGCAATGGAAGGACCGGTGAACCGTATTGTCGGCGCGGCCCAATTTAATCCACTTTATCATACAGGCACGATCACGGTCTTTTTACTGATTGTGATTTTGATTACCGGCGTTTACCTGACGATGTTTTATCAGTTTGGTTTCCGGGTGTCGTATGAAGCGGTATCCAAAATTGAAGCTAATTTTGTCGGCCGGGTGGTACGGGCGGTACACCGGTATGCGTCGGGCACGGCCGTTATTACCACACTCCTCCACGGCTGGCGCACCCTTTTCCAGGATCGGTTCCGCGGCGCACGCTGGCTGGCCTGGGTATCTGGCGTCATTATGGCCGTCTTTGTCTGGTTTGTGGGTATTACCGGTTATTGGCTCATTTGGGATGAACGCGCCCAACTTCTCAACCAGACCTTTATCAATTTAATCCAGTCTACTTCATGGGGTCGGTCGTTTTTAATTAATTATATGGTGACAAAGGCAGCAGGAACCGGCTGGATTTTTATGCTGCTGGTTTTGACGATTCACCTGCTGCTCTCGGTTATCATCGGCCTGTTCTTCTGGTATTTGCACGTACGGCGCTTAAGCCGGCCCAAGATGTTGCCGCCGCGTTATTGGATGTGGGTAACGGCCGTACTCCTAACCGTCGCCGGTATTCTGGTTCCGGTGGGTATGCTGCCCGCCGCTGACCCGGCGCAAATTCCGGGCCGGGTAACGATTGACTCATTATTTTTATTCTATCTGCCGGCGGCACTGCATTGGTCGCCGCTATTATTCTGGGGCGGGGTGACACTGCTGGTTGTCATTTTGAGCGCCATCCCCTGGCTGCTGGTACGCCCTGCGCTGCCGCCGATTATGGTGAACGAAGAGCGGTGTACCGGCTGTACGTTATGCGCCGCCGACTGTCCTTACGACGCCATCAAAATGGTGGATCGCCAAGACGACAAACGGCACAAATATTTGGCTGAAGTTAATCCAGAGATGTGTGTTTCTTGCGGCATCTGTATTGGCAGCTGCCCGCCCCTGGCTTTGACGTTAGGCGATCAACCGGCGGAACCTTTGTGGGAAACGGCCGTAACCCGCGCCGCCCAAAAAAGCGAAAAACCGGTCAAAGTCGTCTTTACCTGCGAACGCCATGCCCTTCAAGGGGCCAAATCCATCTTGAATCACAATGGTTCTGAGGTTGAAAACGGCGGCCAGATTGAAGTCGTACCCTTGACCTGTATCGGTATGGCGCATCCTGATCTGGCGGCGCAAGCGTTGGAAGCTGGCGCATCCGAGGTGCAGTTCATTGGCTGCCCTCCAGAAGATTGCGCTAACCGAGAGGGCAACTTGTGGCTGGCACAGCGTCTGGAACGGGAGCGGCTGCCCAAATTGAAGAAACAATTCGTGGACGCGCCGATCACAACCGATTGGCTGCCGCCCAACAATTTCGTTCAGGCGCTGCGCGGAAAGACTCACAAGACAATGGCCACGACATATGGCTTTGCCCTTTCCCAGGCGAACTGGAAAACCTTCATTCCAGCGCTGGCGCTTTTGATTGTGATTTTAGCAGCTCAAATTTGGATGAGTGATTTGCCCTACACGCAGGCAGCCGCTGCTCAAAGCCGGATTGAAATCGCCATGACTCATCGCAGCGGTGCGCCGCTGCATGGCGTTGATTCTGAATTACCACCAGATCCTAATCCTGGTCACCCGACTCGCCTGGTGTTGGAAGTGGACGGCGAGGTTGTACTGGACAAGACCTATAACGCTGGACGTGGTAAGCGCCCGGCCAGTGTGATTTTTGAGCAAATTGATTTACTGCCTGATAGTTACGATATAAAACTCGTTATGTTTGACCGGCCTGACCCGTCTGAAGCCCAAACCCTGTTTTCCGAAACGGTGCTGCTGGGCCAGGGCCAGGTTTGGCTGCTCAACTTTGAAGATACCCGTATCGGTCCTTCTCCGGCGGAAGGGGAGAAGTTGTATTATGAAACGGCGCTGGGCAACAATGCGGCCTGCCGCATTTGCCATTCATTACAGCCGGATGTGACTCTTGTTGGTCCATCTTTTGCCGGCATTGCCACCCGTGCCGCCACGCGCGTGCCTGGTATGACAGCTGAAGAGTATCTGTACCAATCCATTACGGACCCGGATGCTTATGTGGTAGAGGGATTCCCGTCTGGTCAGATGGTACCCAATCTGGCTGAGATTCTGACCGAAGAACAGATCCGTGATCTAATAGCCTTTTTGATGACTATGGAGTGATAGGTTTGAAAATGCGGGGATTAGGAGATTCAATTTGACGAGCATCCCCCAATCTCCTCCTTCATCTGAAAAGATATAGCATCTTGTTTCATTCAATAGCAATTTGATATTTACCGAATAGCAAGTAAGTTATATAATTAACCCGGTATGAGAACATTTTCACAATCATGAGGAGAGTAAATATGCGTAAGACAATTTTTTTCATTCTTTTAGTTGTATTGGCTATGACCGTTGTGGCCTGTGGTGGTGGCGGTGATGATGCAGGCGGCGCTGAGGCGGCGGCGGGCGAGAAATTGTTCGCGTCGGCTGTGATTGGTACGCAGGCTGGCTGTATTACTTGCCATTCCCTGACTCCGGATGAGGTTATCGTTGGCCCGTCGATGGCTGGTATTGCCAGCCGTGGCGATGAAGCCTATATTCGGGAATCTATTTTAACCCCGGATGCGCAGTTGGTTGATGGTTTCCCGGCGGGCACGATGCCCCAGGTGTGGGGTGATGAACTCAGCGCTGAGCAATTGGATCAAATTGTTGCTTATTTGCTGACGTTGAAGTAGATGATTTTTAGACCTGCGAGGTTGTCAACCTCGCAGGTTTTGGTAGTTTAGTAACCGTCCAACAATTACTTCCCTTTTTGGAAGGACGGTTACTCGAAGGGCATCCACCAATTCCGATAACTTATTTGTGGATGACCCCTTAGTTAGGGAAGGCTGTTTCTGTACCTTCGCTAGATTGATTTTCAACGGTTCTTGTACCATATAGTTCGCCATTAACGGTTACGGTGTAAGTGGCGGTTCCACGGGATTGTCTGGCTGCGGTGGATACGGTTTCCCAATCGACATAGAGGGTGTTGCCTTCTAAACGGCCGTTTCCCTCCTGAACACTGCCGGTCACAATCCACTGGAGATGGTAGGTATCGGCCGTGTCACCGGCCATGATGGTGAGATTGCCGCCGTATTCAGCGCCCAACGGATCAAAGCCGTTCACTGAGAAGGAACCAATAATCTCAGGCACGGCATCCGGCGATGCATCCGGCCCAACTACCCCCTTGCCCCGGCAGGCAGCAAGGCCCAGGAAAATTGTAAGTGTTACCAGTGTTATAAACGATCGTTTCATTTGATTGTCTCCATTTTGTGGGGCTTGTTGGGTGAATCCGCAATGGGTTCGTTCGGAATCATTTTTGTTATTGAAAACCCAAAGCTCCCGGTAAAAAATTTTTGTATGTTTGATGAAACCCGGCGAGTATTCTAGCACCGATAAGCGTTTGATTCGAACATCAATTTGGAAGAGGAGAAGTTATGACCGATAAGAAATATCAGGTAAAAGTACCCGATGTGGCTGATTGGCGGGCAATGGTCAAGTGCCAGGCCGCCTGTCCGGTCAATACCGATGCGCGCGGTTATGTTACGGCCGTTGCCCGTGGCGAATTAGAGTTAGGGTATGAAATCGCCCATGACCCCAACCCGCTTTCGACAGTGTGCGGCCGTATCTGCGGCGCGCCGTGTGAGACAGCGTGCCGCCGCGGCGATATTGAAGGCGGCGATTTCGAGATTGACGTCAAGCCCATCGCCATCCGCCCCCTCAAGCGCGTTTTGACCGAACGGCACGGGCCGGAAGCCGGCCACCGTCTGCCGGGACGTGTTGCTTCATCATCCATCGTCTCTCTGGACACGATTGATACTGCTTCGGGTTCTGGCGTTTTCTCGTCGTCCGTCAGTGTCAGCGGTTCTAGCTGCGCAACTGTGCCGGGGACAGGCGTGCCTCAGCTTTTCTCGCCGGTACGCTGGTCGCGGGCCGAACTGCAAAAGCTGGCCGCCCAACCGGGGCGTAAACATGGCAAAGTGGCCATCATCGGCGCCGGTCCGTCCGGCTTGACGGTGGCCCACGACATGACTCTGTTGGGTCACGAGGTGACGATTTTTGAAGCCGGCCCCAAAACCGGCGGCATGATGCGTTACGGGGTGCCCGTATATCGCTTTGAACAGGAAGCGATGGATTTGGAAATCGAATCCATCCTCGATTTGGGTGTAGAGATTCGTTACAACACACCCATCGGCCAGGACATTAAGCTGGATGATTTGCGCCGGGATTACGACGCCGTGTTCCTGGGCATTGGTTTGATGAAGGGGCGCATGATTAATATTGAGGGTAAGGATTTAGACGGGGTGATAACGGCCGTTGACCTGCTGCTCAATTACAACCTGGGCTACAAAGTGACACTAGGCAAGAAGGTTTTGGTCATCGGTGGCGGTGACGTGGCCATGGATGCGGCGCGAACGGCGCTGCGCCTGGGCCAGGCTACGGCCGAACAAAAAGCGGCTCTCCGCGATACCGAAGCCCGCGTCGAAGAAGAATCGGAGACGGTTAGCACAGCGCTGGACGTGGCCCGAACGGCTCTCCGTCTGGGTGTGGCCGATGTGAAGATGATTTCCCTGGAAAGTTGGGATGAGCTGCCGGCCTCCGAGTTTGAAATTGAGGAAGCGCTGGAAGAAGGGATTCAACTGACGCCGCGCAAAGGTCCCAACCGTATCATCGGCAAAGATGGCAAGGTGACTGGCCTGGAAGTGATTGATGTGGAATCGGTATTTGATGAAAACGGCCGTTTCAACCCCAAATTCATAGCCGACAGCGAAACAGTATGGGAATGCGATACCGTCATCCTGGCCATTGGTCAGCAAGCCGACCTGGAAGCATTAGGTGGCGCAGATGATGTTAAGATTTCGCCGCGCGGCCTGGTCGAAGTCAACGCCGAAAACGGCCAGACCTCGGCCCCAGACGTATTTGCCGGCGGTGATGTGGCTTACGGCCCGCGGCTCATCATCGACGCCGTTCGGCATGGTCACATGGCCTCGCTGGGCATGGAAGAATACATTCAAAACAAACCGCTCAAAGTTACCGTCAACACCGAATGGACTGAACTGCCCAACCACGTCATGTTCGAAAACTGGACCAAGTTGGAGCGCCGTCCGGTTCCATCACTGCCTGTTGACCGGCGTACTGGCATTTCTGTGGTTGATTTGGGCTACTCTGTGGAAGAGGCGACTGAACAAGGCAGCCGCTGCCTGGAATGCAGCGTTAACACCATTTTCGATGGTAATAAATGTATTTTGTGTAACGCCTGCGTCGATGTTTGTCCCTGGGATTGTTTGAAGATCGTCACCCTGAATCAGATCGATGGCGGTGAAATTTTTGGGCAGGTTGTCGAAACGCAGCTTGGCGGCTCGTTGGTTGATTATCTGAGCGAAGACCGGCCGACTGTGGCGGCGATGCTCAAAGATGATGAAGCGTGTACCCGGTGTGCTTTATGTGCTCACCGGTGTCCGACTGACGCCATTACGATGGAAGCGTTCCGCTTTGAAGAAGTTCTGGCTTATGGAGATTAAGAGGAGAGATTAAAGATTGAAGATTGGGTATGGTATGCCAATCGTTAATCATCAATCATTAATCGTCAATAGTTAGGAGGATTCATGTCGAAGATAATTGATTTTATTGTTAACTCCCGTGTCTGGCGCTCGTTTTTCCGCCACGGGTGGCCGGACAATCCGCTGGATCGCTCCCTGGTCATGACGAGCAATATCTTCTTTCACCTGCACTCGGTGAAGGTGAGCCGCAAAAGTTTGCGGGCGTCTTACTCGTTTGGCCTGGGTATCATTTCGGCGATTGTATTTGCCGTTTTGACCATCACTGGTTTGCTGTTGATGTTTTATTATGCGCCCACCGTTGAGCGGGCTTATGGTTACATCATCACCCTGCAGACGCTGGTTCCTTTTGGCCAGTTGATGCGTAATATGCACCGTTGGGCAGCGCATTTGATGGTACTGGTGGTCGTACTGCACATGGCTCGTGTCTTTTATACCGGCGCTTACAAGCCGCCGCGGGAATTTAACTGGGTTGTGGGTGTGGTTTTGCTCCTGCTGACCCTGGGCGCCAGCTTTACCGGTTATTTGCTGCCCTGGGACCAGTTAGCGTATTGGGCCATTACCGTTGGTACCAGTGTGGCTGCTTACGAACCAACGATGGGTTCGACGGTCAAGACTTTCTTGCTGGGCGGACCGGAAGTGGGACAGGAGGCGTTGACCCGGTTTTATGCGCTGCATATTATGCTAATTCCCCTGGGTATCGCGCTGCTGACTTCGCTGCATATCTGGCGTGTCCGCAAGGATGGTGGTCTGGCCGCCAATGCTGTGATAGATGGAGGAAAGAATGAGTAACGAAGCCAAACCAAAATCATTTAGCCCGGAGAAAAGCAAAACCAAAACCTATTCGTTGGTTGAATTGGTTAAAGCGCCAACGACGATGGCTGATCATGGTCCGGATGAATCCATTTTCTCCTTTCCAACGGTGGCTTTGTTGGAACTGTTGTTAACTTTGGGTGTGATCGCTTTCCTGGTATTGTTTTCGTTGGCTGTTGACGCGCCACTGGAAGAAATTGCCAATCCGAATACGACGACTGACCCGGCCAAAGCGCCCTGGTACTTTATGGGCTTACAGGAACTGTTGGAGCATGGCCACCCGACGTTGATGGCGGTGGGCTTGCCGACGTTGATGGTCTTGTTTGTCATCTCTATTCCTTACATTGACAATGTGCGTGAAGGAGCGGGGGTCTGGTTTACGTCCAAGCGCGGTAAAAAAATAACGAAGTACACGGCAATTTATACGGCAATCGTCATGCCCGCATACGTCTATCTTGACTCAACCTTCCCCCTGCGGGAAATATTTCGAGGGCAACTGCCCGATTTCATTTTGCAGGCTGTTATCCCTGGGATTCTCATGGCCGTTATCGTTTTACTGCCCCTGTTTTTTGTCTGGCGGATAAAACCGACGCCGCGGGAATGGATGCTTACCTTGTTTACGGTTCTATTTGTGGGGGCGATTATCTTTACGCTAACCGGATTTTTATTTCGTGGTCCAGGGTTCAAGCTTTACTGGCCCTGGAATATGCCTGGGGATTACAGCCCCTGGAATAACTTATAATTGGAGGGTGCAGCATGAAAGCAAAGAATACGATGTCACGTCGGCGGTTTTTGGGTATAGCCTGGGGCGGCTCAATGGCCCTGGTATTTGGCCAGGCGGCCCTGGCTTTGTTGAAATTCATTGAGCCTGTGAGTGCTGGTGGTTTTGGCGGCGAAATTTATGCTGGCAAAGTGGAAGAGTTTGCCATCGACAGCATTAATCGTATATTGGCTGGCCGTTTCTATATTTCCCGTACAGAAGATGGTATTTTGGCTATGTGGCAGAAATGCACGCATTTGGGCTGTGCCGTTCCCTGGGTGGAAGAAGAAGGCCAGTTTCACTGCCCCTGTCATGGTTCGCTTTATGACAAAGTTGGGGAAGTGATTGGCGGGCCAGCGCCACGGCCGTTAGATATATTCCCTGCGTCGATCAAAAGTGGCGAAGTGTGGGTAGATACCAGCCAGCCGACGGAGCGAAAGGGTTTCGATCCGTCGCAGTTGACCGGGGCATAAGAGAGGCTGTGATGAAAAATGAAAATTATGATCGTTATACGATAATCGGGTTGATCTTGACGCTGGTTATATTGGGCGGCCTGATTTTTTATTGGGTTGGCGAAACGACTCGTCTGGTTGAAGCGTCGGAACAATTTGCCGATGAACGGGTGAATCGTGGCCGGGCCATTTATACGGAGCAATGTGTCGCTTGTCATGGCGCTCAAGGGGAAGGCGGCGTCGGCTTCGTTTTGAACGATCGGAATTTGTTGAAGAATACGTTGGACTCTGTGTTTTTCTCCATTATTCGCTCTGGTGTGCCCAGTACGCAAATGCCGGCTTGGAGCGTGGATTATGGCGGTCCCTTGACGGATGAGGACGTAAAGGATGTCGTGGCGTTTATCCGCGCCTGGGAGCCTACGGCGCCGGTAATTGAACCAGTGGTTTTTGAGCCGGATTCGGGCCGCGGCGCGCTGCTTTTTGCTTCAACGTGTTCCTTGTGTCATGGTGAAAATGGAGTGGGCAGCGATAAAGCGCCGGCGATTAATGATCCCACCCGGCTGGCTTCATTGGAAGACGATTGGTACCGGGAAGTAATTAAAAACGGCCGTCCCGCTAAAGGCATGCCAACCTGGGGAACCGTGCTCTCTCCGGAGCAAATCGAAGATATTTTGGCTTTGGTTGACGCCTGGCGCGAAGGTACAGTGGTTGAACCGGAATTTTCGGTTACGGACTTGCTAGCTTCGGCCGTCTTCTCCTTGCAAGAAGATGATCCGGCCAGCGCTGCTGTTCAGGTGGATCGGGCGTTGATGGTGGCTCAAGGTCCTGGAGCAGAAGTGCTGCGGAATGCGGCCGTTCAGTTGTCTGGCGAGGACAGTGTTGGCGCTTTGGTAACGTTGGAAGCGCTGGCCGCCCAGTGGCCGATTGGTGATTCGGCGGCTGGTGGTGAAATTTACGCCACGTACTGTCTGCCCTGCCACGGCGCACAGGGTGAAGGCGGCATTGGTCTGCCGCTTAACCCGAGCGAGTTCGTGGCGGCAAGTACCACGCCAGACTTGGTGGAATTCATCCTGGCTGGTCGAACGGGAACGGCGATGGCTGGGTTTGACGGCCGTTTAGCCGAATCCCAAATTGCTGATGTGATTGCCTTCTTGCGCTTGTGGTCGCCGTAAACTGGCTGGCTTAACGATTTAACGAAGTTAACTGAACCCCCAGGAAATTCAATTTCTTGGGGGTTTTTGTTTAGGAATGGGGAACGGCCGTTTTCACTCCCGTATCGTCAAGGGCAAATAGTTCCAAAAGAGCTGTTCGCTGATGATTAATGTCACGCTTACCGTTTGCGGTGAATTGGTGGCGTTGCCGCTTACTTGAAGCTGAGCTGTATAGTGGCCTGCACCCAGGCTTTGCGGGTTGACGGTTACGATGGTCGTGCTTGTTTGTCCCCCGTTGGTACTGCCCGCGGTTGATGAGACCGATAACCAATCGACGGCCGGCTGCTCGGCGATGCTCCAGGTTAGCGGTTCTGTGCCTTCGTTGCCAATGGTTAAAGTGACTTGTTCGGGCGTGGCGCTGCCTGTTTGGCGCAGGACGGTAATGATGTTTGGCGCAGCAGTGATGATGGGCGCGACGACGGTGACATTGAGCATAATCGTGTCGCTGACGCTGCGTACTTCACCGGTGCCGTTACGAATTTCGGCGTTTACTGTTTTGATCCCATTGCCGCTGTTGAGCGTCCAGTTGATGTCAGGGGTGTACGCCTGCCAATTGGACCAGGTGCCGTTTTCGTTTCTGAAGCGCATCTCGGTGGCCCAGTCAGCGCCATACATGTAAAGGGCAACCTGCGGGGTGGCAGCCTCATACGCTTCACGATTAATGACGACCGGATAGACGGCGCTGCGTTTACCAAAGTTTTGGGTCCAGTACCGGTAATATGGCCCTTTATTAAACTGGTCGGCAACGCAGTCGCCGTTGCCATCACCACGAATATTGTCCTGGTCACTGCTCTGGTAATTGTAGCCGACGCCAATTTCGCGGAAGCTGGTGGAGAGGATGTTGGCGCGATGGCCGGAGCTGTTCATCCAGCCGACCATCACATCAACTGGCGTGCCGTACCCGGCGGCAATGTTTTCACCATACGAATTCCAGTTGTAACCAGCGGCAGTGATACGGGTTCCGGGAGAAGTACCCGTGTCCAGGTCGCAGTGGGCAAAAAAGTCGCGGTTGGCCATGTTGTCGGAGTGGGTTTGGGATGAGCTGTGCAGCAGGTCAACGGCTTTGAGCGGCGCGAGCTGGCCGTTGTTCCACCGTTCCTGGTTGACCAGTTCCACGACTTGTTCGACGTAGGTAGGGGTGCCAAAGGTTTGGTCAGGGGTAGGGTTTCCTGGGATGGTTGTCTGGCCTGGGGGAGCGGCTACCACGCCTAGCACACTCATTAACAACAGCAGTATGCCGGCTGACCCCAAAACAAGATGTGTACGTTTCATCGCTGCCTCCATACAAGGTTGGGCACAAAACGTGCCTGCCAAGTATGGTACACGCAGCGGGTGTTCAGGCAAGAGGAGAATTGTCTCAGGGTGTTGGTTTACGGCCGTTTAACCGAAACGTAAATTGCCGATGTGATTGCGTTCTTGCGCTTGTGGTCGCCGTAAACTGGCTGGCTTGACGAATTAATAATGAACCCCAAAGGAATTCAATTTCTTTTTGGGGGAGTGTTTTGTATTGCTCTTGTCATTTCGATGAGCAGGGAAGGAGAAATCTGTAGTTTCAAATAGGATGAATTGCAGTTGGTGGTAACGGCCGTTTTGAATAAAGATGGTATAATGTCATCATATGAGCATCCAATTTGCATGGGATCCCGAGAAAGCGGCGCTCAATGTTAAAAATACATGAGGGCGTTACATTTGAAGAAGCTGTGACTGTTTTCCGCGATGCGTTGGCTTCTATTTTTGACGACGAAGTGCATTCAGAGGAAGAGTTCCGTGAACTCATTATTGGTTACTCAAGTAAAAATCGACTGTTGATTGTTTCCTTTGCTGAACGAGATGACGTTATTCGGGTTATTAGTGCCCGGAAAGCAGATGCTAAAGAGCGAAACGACTATGAAAAAGCCCCAAAATAAAAAAATGATTGAGAGTGACGACCTACAATCGCATTATGACTTTGATTACAGTAAAGCAAAGCCGAATCGTTTTGCCGCGCGTATTAATCAAGAAAGTGTGATAGTTGTTCTTGATCCTGATGTAGCGGATGTGTTTCCTACATCGGAATCGGTAAACGAAGCGCTGCGTGTACTTACAGCAGCGTTACAAAACTTACCCGCCGCAAAAGCTGGACAGCAAAAAACACGAACATCATCTGCGTCTGTATAGAGAGACGGCCGTTTAGCCGAATCCCAAATTGCGGATGTGATTGCGTTCTTGCGCTTGTGGTCGCCGTAAACTGGCTGGCTTAACGATTTAACGAAGTTAACTGAACCCCCAGGAAATTCAAT
>JBNKZT010000029.1:0-28943 GCA_050301775.1 Promineifilaceae bacterium (SeqCode) | reverse complement strand
CAGGTAGAGCACGGTGTTGAAGCCCATCCACTGCCAGGCGGCGATGATGACCACAGCCAACAAGGCCACGTCGGTATCGGAAAGCCAGCCGATTTGGGGGTCGATCACGGTTCCTGCGCCGGCGATCTGGTTGATGAGGGCAACACCGCCGGCAATGAAGTAGTTGATCCAGCCGACGGTGGAGTTATAAAGCCAGCGCCAGATGAGGGCAACGCCGACCACAGCGGCGATGCTAGGCAGGAAGTAGATGGTGCGGAACAGTTTCATGCCCGGTACTTTGCTGTTGAGGACGGTGGAAAGCAGGAGGGCGGGGAGGACAGAGAGGGGAACGGCCGTGATCACAAACACCAACGTATTCCGCAGTGCAATCCAGAACAACTTGTCCTGCGCCCCAACGACGTAACTTTTGCCCAAAATCGTAAACCGGGTCAGCTCGTCATAGACGGTGATGTCAATCACCTCATTGGCCAACTGATCCGGATTTTGTAGCCGGGCAATATCCAGATTGAAAATTTCACCGTAATTTTGCAGGCCAATCCAGTTTTGTTGGCCAAAGGCATCGGCGTCAGTGAAACTGACGTAGAGCGACAGCAGCAGCGGCCCGGCAAAAAACAGCAGAAATCCTAACAAATTGGGCGACAAAAACAGGTAGCCGTTGAGCGCCTCGGAATCTTTACTTTTCTCCCGCATGGCGATGGCCACTTTGCCGCGCCACATCAATCCGGTCATGACGCCGAACAAAACGGCCGCCAGAACCAGACCGATATTGCGGAAATTGTTTAATTGGGAAACCAGGGCAATTGTGCCGGGAATGATACCAACGACGATGAGGAAAATGACCAGGCCGGCCAGCATGACAGTTTTACCGATGCGCTGGTGCGCCTGCTGCCGCTTAGGATCATCTTTATGCCGGTCGCCGGCGCTCTGAATCAAAAAACCGATAAGAACGATGGATAAATAGAGGATGCCCCGGCCAAAGGTGTTGGCTAAAGCATCAATCCCGATGAAGACACCCAGGTAATGCAGCGCACCGATAAAAGCGGCCAAAAAACCGAGGTAGTTGATGATGAGTGATTGGAACCGGCCCCGATGTTCCCGGCGCAGGATGGGGGGAACGGCCGTGCCGCTGACGATACCGGTTAAGATTAATACGGCCGTAGCCACAATTTGCAGCCACCGCGCCGTGTCAGACGAACGCCAGACAAAAATTAGACCAGCGACAGCCCCAACGGCCACTAAAATATGCCAGATAACAGCCATGCGCAAAAATAAATCAATATTGGCGTCTGGCGGTGTAGTTTGTTTCTTCCCTTTATTTCCTAATGCTAGCTGCATCGTTGTCCTCCTCGGTAACTGTAGGGCGATTTTGCAAATCGCCCCCCCGATTTACAAAATCGGGTTACAACAGCGCGCCATCTTTATTCTTGTGGTCGGCGCAGTGTCGGCTACTGAGAGTCAGGTGGGGACTGCGCCCCACCTGACTCATCGTTTACACAAAAACTACTGCGTAAAAGCCTTATTCGCTTCGTCGCAAACCGTAGCTGAGAAATCATCTAGCGTCGTTTCGCCAGTCAGCAGCGAGGAGATAGCGGCATCCATGACGGTGCCGTATTCCGGCCAGGAACCGGCCCACAGCGGACCTTCGGCAGACGGATTATTGGCCAGACCGTCCAGAAAAGCCTGGTTGTTGGCTGGCGGGGTGAAGGTCAGGAAAGCATCCAGCGCTTCCTGGCTGACCCGGCTAGGAACGTTGGCGCCCAAAGCGGCCACTTTGCCTTGTGTCTCGGCTGTGGTTAAGGCTTGGACCAATTTCCAGGCGGCTTCCGGGTTGGCTGTATTAGCGTTCACCACGTATGCGCCCCAGAAGAGCCAGTTGCCAGGGCCGCCGCTCGACCCGTTTGGCAGACCAACAACGTCCCATTCAAAATCAACGGTACGGATGCCAGGGGTAGCCCAACGGCCGTTCTGGAACATACCTACGTTACCGGCGCGGAAAGGCGGTTCCGGGTCTTCGCCATAGGGAACGGCCGTGCCCGATTCCGTGTACAACATCTGGGCAAATTCCAGACCAGCTAATGACTCAGTGCTATCCAGTCCGCAAGCCGTGCGGTCTTCATTGAAAAAACCACCACCCGCTGCATTCATCCACACGCCATAAGGACCCCACCAGGCGCTGCCGCCGTAGCCCTTGAACTCATCACCCAAAGCACTGACGGCTTCGGCAACGGCCAGGAACGCGTCAAAATCCCATTCACCGGCTGCTTCCAGTTCACGCGGATCATCGGCGCCGGCTTCGGCAATTAGGTCCAGGTTGAGGTAGAGGGCGAACGTAGAAACGTCACGCGGTAAGCCCCACAGCATTTCGCCGGTGTTGCTCGTTTCCGGGTTGAACGTCAGGTGGTACATTGGGCCAGGATAGAAGGCGTCGTCGCTGTAACCTTCGGTGGCGTCGGCCAGATCGCGCAGGTTGTAGAGCAAACCACGCGTGGCAAAGTCAGCCACGTCTGTTCCGGGAATCCAGAACACGTCCGGGGCTGTACCGGAGGCCAACTCGGTCTTCAAAACGTCCTGGTAGGAAGCAGTTTCGCTGCCACCCGGTTCGTATACCAGGGTGATACCGTCGAGTTGGGCGCTTAAATCATCGCTGATGCCCTGATACACGTCGGCTTCTTCCTGATTGTCAGGACGGGTGCGCCAACGCAGGGAAACTTCTTCCATCGCCGGTTCGGCCGCCGGTTCTTCAACGGCTGGTTCTTCAGCTGCCGGCGCTTCCGTCTGCGGTTCAGCCACCGGTTCTTCGGTTGCGCCACCACCGCAAGCGGTGAGGATCAGGCCCAGACTTAAAAGTAAAACGAGTAAGTACCAAAATTTTTTGTTTGACATTTGTTTTCTTATCCTCCTCAAGGATTAAAATCAATTAGTAAATGTTAACAGGGTTACAACTTGTGCGATTTTGGGATAGCTTCACCTCCTGGGTATAGGGAATTTTATGTTAACCCGAAGCGGGTTTTGTTGATTGGCGCAGAACTAATTGGGCCGGCAAACGAAGCTGACGGCGTGGTGAATCAGGTTTCTCCACGCTGTCAATCAGCAGCCGGACAGCTTCTGTGCCCAACGTGACAAAATCCTGCTTGAATGTTGTTAATGGTGGTTCAAAGTAGGCGGCCAGGGGAATGTCGTCAATGCCAATCATAGACAACTGATCGGGCACTTGAAGACCTAAATCTCGGGCCGCCCGCAAAGCGCCCACAGCCATCTGGTCATTTTGGGCAAAAATGGCTTGCGGAAGTTGACCTTCCTGGGCCAACTGCATCAGGGCATCGTAGCCCGAACGGGCCGACCAATCTCCTTCGATGACGATAGCCGGGTTGAAATTGATGGCCGCTTCAGCCAGAGCCGATTTATAGCCATCGCTGCGATCCTGTGAACAATCTTCGCTCATGGGGCCGGTGATGCAGCCAATCTGGTGATGTCCCAGGTCAAGCAAATGCTGTGTCGCCAGGCTGCCAGCGCTTTCGTCGTCCAAGGCAACTGAGTTTGTGGCTTCGGCGCGGGGGCGTGCTCCGGCAAAAACGATGGGGTGGTTTTGAGGCAAGTGGTGGAAACGGCCGTCCTGATACGGATTGATGATGATCATCCCTTCGGCCCGGCGGCTGGTGACTAATTCATCTACAAGGGCGGCAAATGTCTCTTCATCCGGTGCTGAAGCTGAGAGCAAAAAGTAACCCAGTTGACGTGCTTCCCGTTCGGCCCCATCAATCATGCTGGCAAAGGTGTAGTCGGTGAGGTTGGGGGCGATGCAGGCCAGGACGCCGCTGCGACCGCGAGCCATGGATCGAGCCATCGCATTGGGTCGGTAGCCGAGTTCATCGATGGCGGCTTCGACGCGGGTACGGGTTTCCGGGCTGACTCGTTCGTTGCCGTTGATAACGCGGGAAACGGTCTGGTGGGAAACGCCAGCGTGGCGGGCCACATCACGGATTGTTACGTGGGAACGGGACAAAACTTTTTCTCCTGCAATTTCGCCGTGTTACCGGTCACGTGACCGGTAACATTAATATAGAATGAAATTCCTACTTTGTCAATAGGCAACTGCTGCAGAACAAAACCGGCTGTGCAAGATTTGGTTCAGCCGGTTCAATATTTGAATTTTTGATAGATGTGGGAAAGAAAAGAGCTGCTTTTTATTGGGAAAGCCCGATTTTGATTTGGTCCAACAGCCATTGGAAAAGGCGGCGCAGCAGGCTGGGGCGGCGTAACTGCTCGACCTGGCGGCGCTGCTCTTCTTTGAGTTGTTTGGTGCGCGGGCTGGGGGAACGGCCGTTCAACGATGGCTGTAAATCAGTATACTTGATACGCAGAACCGGCGTGGCGCTTTCCCCCCAACGGCGGAACTTATCATGGTCGCAGCCAAGGACGGCGCATTTGCCACCGCTCTGCATCCAGCAGGTTTCATGGTACAGCGTTCCACAAGCGGCACAGACGATTGGACGCAGCTCCGGTTCAACTACGTGCGCTTCTACCGGATTGGCGCAGATGGGACAATGAAGGCTCAGTTGGTTGGCCTCGTCGATGTCAGTATCCGTGAGGCGGATGAAAGGTAGTTCCTGCTCACTCATGATAAGTAGATCGTAAATCGTTATAGTCTGGTAGTCAAGTAGTCGGGTGGTCAAAGTAGTCGGGTAGTTGAAAAGCACTCACCCCTTCACCTTGTCACCCCTTCACCTGTTTACCAGGAACTTGCTGCCCACGATGGCCAGGCAAAATCAATCGGGCTGACGCGGGTTTTCTGCCGATCCCAGCAGAAGAAGCCGCTTCGTTTGCCGATAGGGTCTAGTACCAGTGCCGTGTGCCAGATTTGGGTGAAAAAGTTTTGGTGGATGAATAAATCCATTCCTGACAAAAAGATGCCGAAGCCGGGATGGGTGTGATACCAGCCAACCATTACGGCCGTTTCATCGGGATACCGTTCGGCTAGCTTGTCATTGAGATAGCGCCAGCTTTCCGGCGTGTAGGTAACGCTGGCGCCGTGCATGACGGTGTGTTTGGCAATGATGGTATCGATGACATGGACGACGTAACGGCCGTCCGGCTGTTTTTCCGGGCGCGGGCCAATGAGGACGCCGGCAACCTCACGATTGAGGCTGCCCAGAGCGTGGGCCTGTGCGGCGCGGTATGCCGGTTCATCAATGAGAATGTCAACGGCCGTCCACGTCAAATCACCGATTGGCAGCCTTTTGCCGGCAATGCGCACCCGTGCCTCGCTGGGGGCGATGTCTGGGGTCGGGAAGGCTCGCGGTTCCGCAGCCTGTGCCACCAGGTCTTCCTCGCTGACTTCCAGTTCCGGAAAGACCGGTTCGGCTTCGGAAACCGTCACCAGCAAATCATCGTCCATTGTGGCAGCCGTGTCTAATCCGATTTCGGCCATCACCGGCGGTTCTGGTTCCGGTTCGGCAGCAGGTTGTTCCTCGACCGGCTGTTCTTCGGCGGGAGGTTCTGGCGTAACGGCCGTTTCCGCTTCATCAACAGCTACACCTTCCTCAACAACCTCTTCCTCTAGCTGCGGCAGAATCACTTTCTGCTTTGGCCAGTTCTGCAGCGGTATCATCGGCTGGCCACCATCGTCCAAAACCGTTACTTCGATTTCGGCCTGCTCGGCCAGATCGACCAGCTTGATTTCCTGGTAGGTTAACCAAACCTCGGCTTCCAGTTGGTCGGCGAAGGCTTGCAAGTCGGCCAGGGTACAGTCGCGCAGGTGGAGGATACGGCCGTTCGCTTCCACGGTATCGGGCGGTGTCAGTGTAATGTTGGCCGTCGCTTTATTGGCCGAATCTGGCAAAGTGATCGTAATTAATGCGCTGTAAGTCGTTTCGTCTTGATTCATTACGTTTTACGTTTTACGGCCTGACTTCCAATGTAATCAGACACATAGCCGAGTTTGTCAGGCGAATATTGTTACGATCCACGGCCGTTAACCGCATTTCATACGCCGCCGGTTGGTGCGGCGTCGTGTCCCAGGTGGCAATCATGCCCAGGTTGGTAGCGGCCCGTTTGTCGCCAACCAATGACCACAAATCGGCTCCTGCCGGGCGGACTTCCACGCGATACCGGTAGGCTTCAGGTTGAACGGTCGTGCCCACCACAGCCACTTCATTGCCCACACGTACCACACTGCCCGCTGCCGGCGACAAAATTCGTAAATTAGGATCAGGGCAGGCCGCCACATTTTCGGCCAGCGTTTTATCCGCCAGCGTCAGAGTCAGCGCTTCCAGTTGATTTACCTGCCGCGTGAGGGGAACGACCCAGCCAACGAGCAAAAAAAAGCTAAGGACCAGGCCTAAAGCGCCTGCAATTAGCCCCCAACGCTGAGACGCGGGCTGCCAATCGGTGACGGCGTGGCCTGGGTATGGCTCCAGGTCTTGTTCGGTGGCCAGGTGCTCTTCATATGTTTCTTGCCAGACCGAAGTCCGCACCATCTTCCAATTGACGACTGGCTCCGGCGCTTCCAGCAGTTCATAAAAACCGGCCGACGGCGCTAACTGGCCTTTGCTCCAGCCGAAAAAGCTGGCTTCGCTGCTTATCGGGTCCACCACCAGTCCCACGTGCCAGGGCAGGGTGAAGGCTGCCGAATGAACGACCACGTCATCCCCGGAGTAGAAAACGCCCAGGCCGGGGTGAGTGTGGAACCAGCCGACCATATCCAGCTTGGGATAGCGTTCGGCCCGGTCGCGCTGTAACTGCGTCCAGGAATCGGCGGTGAAGGTAAAGTGAATCGGTCCGTGGCTGCCGGAGATAGCCGGCAGCGCCGCCATAATTTCCACGTAAATCTGGTTTTGGTAGCGGTAGACCTGTCCCAGCAGTGCCCCGCCCAGTTCGACGCGTTTGTTGCTGTGGCTGTGCTCGACGACCTGGCGCAGCGCATCCTGGTGCATGATGATGATTTGCTCGTGGTCGGGGGAACGGCCGTGTAACCATCCATTTTCTGCCAGATTGGGGGGCTGCCGCTCCGGTAAACCGGTTTCCAGCGGCGTTTGCACATCAACCTGGGGTGCTGTTTCAGAGGAAATTGATGCTGAGGTCATCGGATTCTTCCGCGGATTCTTCCGCCTCGCCCAGGACGATTAAATCTGCCAGCGACTTACCTTTGAGGGCACGGCCGTCAATCGGGAATATATTCTTGTGCCGCAGCGCCCAGGCCGCCGCCTTGGAATTCATCGGGTCACGGGGATCATAATTTTTATACTGAACCATCTCGGCCAGCGTCAGCAGCAGCTCGTCTAAAGTTTTGGCCGGCCACCACGCGCCGATGCAAACCGCGCCGGTCACGTGAATGTTAGGATGGAAAATGGGTGTCTGCCACTTCAATTGGGGTTGTTTGAGCGGGTACTCGGCGTGCAGATAAATGCTCACATCATGCACTTCACGGATTTGGGGCTTGCCAGATGAGTTAATGCTCTCCACTCCTTTGCAGGTAAAGCGGATCCAATACTTTTCCGGCGGATTGCCTTCGGCCAGCATGAGATGGATGAATTCACTACGGTTCACCAAGTCACGGATGCGTTGATTGTCGTTGCGTAACCGCGTTTCACGAATATCGAATGACATGTTATTTATAGGGATGAGGACTGAGGGATGAGCGATGAGATTAGACGCTCGCCTCAGTCCTCGTTACTCAGTACTCAGTCCTGTTAGTTAGCCTGCTGTAACTTCGGGGAATAGACTCAAAATATCGTCTTCACCAACGCCGGCATCGCCCAATGATTCATCTTCCGACAAACGCTTGCCGGAAGAACGATGGTCCAGGCGGTAGGTGATGGGATTGGCCCCTTGACTGGTGGGCAGTCCCATTTTGCTGACCAGGGCTGGGATTAAGCGGCGCATGGGCACGTCGTTGGGTAATTCGACCGGGGTCTTTTTCGAACCGGTGGGATCGTAAATAATAACTTTGATGCTTGCCATTTTTAATAAGCCTCCATTTTGCTTAAGTAATACTGTTGTCAATACGTGATTATATTGGTGAAGTTGCAGAGTAATGAGGACTGAGTGATCGGTGGTCTCAGTCCTCATTACTCTGCGCTCATCACTCAAAGGTCATAAACGTCTCTTTATCGCCCGTAATTTCGTAATAAACGTGCTTGTCGCCGCTGCGGGCGCGGATGATGCTCAGCGGTGGCACATCGACTTCGGCCAGGGTGCGGGCCAGGAAATCTTCATCGCCGTTGATGCGATGGGTTAGATTGAGGTCGCGTTTGGTGCTGCAAGTTGGGCAGGTTTGTTCCTGCTCGTAAAGACGGGCCATCCGTTTGAAAAACGGCGTGGTCTCGTCGCAGGTTGGGCAGTGCATGGAAACGACTAGTTCGCCGTCGAATTCCAGGGCTGCTTCATCGCCCAATTCCGCGTGGGCGATGGTGAACAGGTCGGCCAGCGTCGTTTTATCGGCGCGGGCGTCGGGCAGTTCGACGATGGGTTCCAGCCGCGAATGGCTCATGCAGAAATCTTTGACCGGATATTCAGTGGTGTAAACGTCGTTGGTCAGCCCGTTGATCATCATTGCTTTGCCGGGTTGGACCTCCATGCCGTGAATGAGTTTAAGCGCTTCCTGGGTCTGGAAGGCGGCGACAATTGAGGCGCTGGTGGGGGTGGTGGGCACTTTGCCTTGCAAGATGTTATCCCGCGCCAGCAGCGGGCAGGAGTAGCGCAGACCGATGATTTGGTAGTCCAGGTCGGAGAGGGTGCATTCATAGCAGGCGCCCAGGCCGGGCCAAAAGACGCGGACGATGCCCATCAGCTCTTGAATCGCGCCATCGACCCAGGGCTTGTCTACAGCCCAGCTAAAACGGTTGATGGAAAGGCGGGCTTCCCGGTTGTCCAGGCAGCCGACGATGGCATCGACGTGGCGAAAAACGCCCAGCCCCATCTCGAAATTGATGTCGCCGTGCCACGTTTTGACGTTGACGTCGGGGTTGAGTTCCTTGACTCGTTCGGCGGCGGCGTCTACTTTGCGCCGGCCACGATCTGAGCTGCGGAAGAGGACAGAACGGCTGAGGTTGCTGTCTTCAATCGTGTCAAAATCGGCGATGATGAGGTTGCCAATGCCCATGAGGGCCAGGTTTTTGAGTACCTCGTTGCCCAACGCGCCTGCGCCGACAACCAGAATGGTCGCGCTGCGGACGACTTCTTGTTTCCACCAACTAATGTAGCCGAAAGTGTGGTAACGATCGCTGTCGGGATCGGTGATGATAATTGGTTCTTCCATGTATGTTCCTATATTTACAATATATTAAGGTCATCATGAAGGTTTACGCAAATAAAGGGGGAAAGTTGCGGTGGAAACGTTGCTATACTTTAGTTTTTTTACTGATTGGCAAATGGGGGAACCTGGGGTTACACTTTGACTTCTTGTATACAACACCATTTTTAACCTGGAGGATGGTATGGCAAAAGATTTATGGGAATTACGTACGGAACGCCGCTTGACAGTGAAACAACTGGCTGGTAAATCTGGTGTTTCGGCATCAAAAATTTACGCTTATGAGGCTGGTGAGCCGGCCAGGATGGCTGATCTTGCCAAATTAGCCAGGGTGCTTTTTGTGGATGCGTCTGAGATTAAGGTCCAATCGGACCCCAAACCGAAGGAACAGAAGCCACAACCCAAGTCAGAGGCGCCTAAACGGCCGTCTTCTCCCCCAGCGTCATCCCCCAAGCCCAAACCTGAAACGCCGCCGCCGTCAAAAAAGAAACAACCAGCACAAAAACCGGCGGGTGAAGGCCAGATCACCTATCTTTTAAGATTAGCCAACAATATGGGGAATGATGAAGCGTCTGTTACGGAAACCATTGGTAAACCTTTAACAGAATTGACGGAACAAGAGGCCAGACATTGGCTGTATCAGTACACAGAAAAGTGGAAAATGTTCAAAGCCGCTCGTGCTGGCGAATCTGTTTCAGAATCAAACCGGCCGCCCAACACGCGGCGCAAGCGGGTCCATTTACCTGAAGGCGTAGATGCGTTTGAATTTAATTACCTCACGGCGCGGCAAGAGGCGGGGGATTTACTTACTTTTAAGCTGTTTGATGGCACTGAGATGAACGGCCGTATCATTGGATTTGCTCCTTACACCATCACAATTGCCCAACCCGATGGTGCGGAAACGACCCTTTACAAGCTGGCGCTGGCTTATTACACTGCTGCTCAGGCGGAAGAGGGGGCGGCATGAGCTTAAGCGATCATCTCCGCTACTTACGCGCCATGCGCGGCGGTTTAGAAACGCAAACCATTGCCGATACCATTGGCCTGGAAAAACCGACGCCCATCAACCAGGCCGAAACCCAATACCGTCCAGTACGCGACCCGGATTTGGTGGCGAAACTGGCAGATTTTTACGGCCGTTCCCTGGAAGAATTTCAATGGCACAATGCCCGCCCCCGCAAATTTCTTACCTTCTACTCTGCCCGCGCCCTGGAGACAAAAGAACCCGCTTCCCTTACCTTGCGCTCTGGTGAGGTGCTGTGCGGCCAGATTGTGTGGTGGGATTTGGGCAGTATTGGCTTAAAGATGGATAACGGCCGTACCATCGTCGTCATGCGCCACGCTGTCATTGATTGGCCCGATGCCACCAACTGGGAAGACGTGTAACGCCTGGCACATCATGTTTCATGCCTGCTGCTGTTGAAAAAAGGGCAGCGTGAATTCGGTTCGGTCGGCGTTGAGGGTAACGGATTTGCGTTCTGTCTTGCCACCCAGATCGGCGGGCCAGGTAATATCGACGTCGTAGGTCAGGCCGGTTTGGGCGCGGACGGGCAGTTCACAGAGGAAACGGCCGTCTCTCCCCGTCGTTCCCGCTACATGACTGTTGATCCCTTTGCAAGTTACCCGCACCTGTAAGCCGTACAAACCGGGGCCGTCAGGATATTCCTGAACGACGACGCGCAGTTTGGTTGTCTTCATCGGTTCCCGACTGCGGTTGAATTTACGGCGCACGTCCTGGGCGAAGTTGTTAGACGGCTGGGGTCGTGGCTGTGGTTGCACGACACGCGGCTGCGCCGGCGGCACCTGGCTGCGGTCGATGCGGATCGGCGGCATTCGTGTTGGCTGCGATGCCGGTGGCTCCAGGTCGTCGCTGGTGATAGTGATGGGGGAATTGCGTGTGGCCTGGGGTGGCGTTTCCGCTTGCTCTGGTTCAATCCGTACCGTGTCGCGGGCTACTTCCGGGTAGCGCACCGGAACCGGCGGGCGGAAGTAGGGCGGTACGGGGGCAATCGCACCCTCCGGCTGTAGATTGTCGAGGGTGGGGGTGGTGGATACGGCCGTTCCCGCATCAAAGGCCAATTTCTTTCCCAACTTATCGCGATCGGTCGCGCTGCGCTGAACTTGTTGGCGCAGCCAATGAGCGGCTCGTTTGAGCACCTGTCCGGCCGGGCTGTAGGGTTCCGGCGGCGAAGCTGGGTCTAGCTGGTGCAGCGGGTAGCCGCTCTTCCAGGCAAAGGCAGCGATGGAGAGGGCTAACCAGGAGATTGGAGACTGGGAGACTGGTGATTGGTTGCTGGTGATTGGCAGTTGGTTGCTGGTGGCCAGTTCGCTGTCTTTTAGTAAATCATAGAGGGCTAGGCGAACGGCCGTTTCAGTCTCCATCAGCCGGGCAAAATCATCCAGCGTGGGGACGTCCACGGCATCGGCAGCACGCAGCAGCGCTTTGGCCCGCGATTCGGTGAAATCGGGCGCAGACTCACTGCTCTGGTTCAAATCGGCAATCAACCACTTAGCCAGGTGAACGGCATAGGTTGCCAAATGGCTGTTATCAAGCGATTGTAATAAATTTGTTGCTTCAGTCATCGTCCGTTCCTTCTATAAACCTGCTTTATGGCGTGTCTTCCATGATATTTTCAATGAGTTGGATCGTTTCTGCCGAGAGGGAGCATTGACTGTTGGTGGCTTCGTTAAGCTGATCCATTTTGCTTTCCATCGTAGAAAGAGGCTCGATATTCACGTTGGCCCGGTCTTCATCCGTAATCGCGGGATCAATTGGCTGTAGCTGCCAGCCTTTGTCGGGTTCACAAACAAACTGTGAGCCGTATTTTTGCGGCTGGCCAGTAGTAATCAAATAGCGATCCTCGGCTAACGCGTTGTGGCGCAGCATATCGGTCCGTCCTAACTCATAGGCAGTTAGGGAAAGCTCCTGCGCCTGGAGATAATCATCCGCTGTGCTGCCGTGCTGTAAAATCTGGGCGACATTGGCATAGTCATCGGCCGTAATCAATAAATCGGCAGCCACGATGCGTCTGGTTTTGTTAACCCTGATCCAATCGCTGATCGTGAATTTGACGATGTCAACAGGATTTTCAACACCACGAAAGCGTATTTCCTGATCAGCGGCGTACAGGTCTGCCAGCGTTGTACTGACTTCTGATGGCTGGGGTAAGATGAGGATTTGGGCAGCCAGGTAAACGGCCGTAACAACAATCAGACCAATGATAGCAATCCCTAAAAAACAACCAGTCTTTTTTACTGTCTTTGACATCTAATCTTATGCTCGTCTGATTTGAAAACAGTCATTACTCATCCTACAATTTGCCGGTGATTTCAAACGAAAGACATAATTTTGAATGTGGAATGCGGAACGATGAATGATGAACGGAAAATTCATCATTCATCATTCACAATTCATCATTAAACTGCCAGTTCTGTTTCCAGTTTATGCAGTCCATCCCAGACCCGCATCAGTTCTTCCAGGTCGGAGACCGATTCCAGGTCCATTTCCATTGCCTGGCGCAGTTCGGGGCGGTGCAGATTGCGGTCGTGGTTCTTCAGCATCGGCTTGACCAGCAGATTGTTGAAATCGCGTTCCGCTTTGGTTGCTTCCAGCCAGAACAGGCGGCGCAGGCGGGGCAGCAGTTCGTTATCGCTGAACAAATCATCCACAATCGCGCCAAAGATACGGTTCACTTTGACCGAGATGTCGTCCAATTTGTCGGCGTAGCTCGTTTCCAGTTCCACCGGCGCGGCCTGCGGCTGCTCGCCCAGGAAGCTGATGTCGAAGTCGGGCTGTTGCTGCTCGGCCGGGACGTCGAGGATGTTGATAGCAATTTCCTCTTCCGGCTCTATTTCCACTGCTTCCGATTGGCGATTATTGGTTGTCACAGGGGCGTGAGCAGCCATATCCTGCCGGACGGCATCGACGCCGTGCAAGGCTACGTCGAGCAGCCGTTCGTTGGTTGAGAGTGCCAGTTCCTGCTCGCCGGCTTCCAGTCGAGAATGCACCGAGCGGTCCGGTTTCATCAATTCGTACATGGTTGCCTGGCGGCAGACGTGTTGGAAATTCTTGCCCACCCGGTTGACCAACGCTTGATAGGCGTCGGCGATAGAAGCTGACTCGGCTGTTTCGCCAGGAATGGTGTAGGTGTAGGCCTGTTCGTAGCTGGCACGTTCTAAACGAGTGGCGATTTCATGCGCTTGCAAGGTGCGTTCCATCTCGGACGCCATCACTTCGGCCACTTCAGGCATGAAGTTGGAGACGGCTTCCTGCATCATCAATTCCACCTGGAACAGGATGCGCTTGATGGGGATTTCGATGCCGCTGGTTCCCCAAATCAGGTTGTCGTAGGTCACGTCGCGGTCGTCCCAATATTCAGTACCGTAGCTGTCCAGCAGGGTTTCCACTTCGCGTTGGATTGAATCCTGGACCATGCCTTTGACGCCGCTAAGCGTGGGGCGCAATAGGTTGCGGAAGCGGGCGTCGCCGTTAGTGCGGGCGCTCAGTTCCAGCAGCGCGTTGTGGAAAGCACGGGGCAATTCCTTCTGCTGGCGGATGAGGACGTTCTCGTACCTCTTTTCTTGTAACTGTTCCCAACTGTTGGCGAAGGGCGGGTGCATCCCACGATTGGCCAACTGTTTTTCGTAGTAGAAGCGCAGGCTTTGCAGGCTGTTGCGGATGCGGGTCGAGGCTTCGCGCAGTTGGCTGCGAACGCGCTCGGTCTTGATGAACTCGATGAGACTTTCGCGCAGCAGGGGGACTTCACTGAGCTTGAGCAGCGCTTCTTTGGTGTCGGGATCGAACATGTCGCCGCCGTTGATGGGGCCGAATTGGTCGCGGAATGCTTTGAGGATGCGTTCGGTTTCGCTGGCAAACTCGTCCGGCGCGTGGTCGGGGTCTTGCAGGTAGAGGGCCGGTGGGGCCATGACCAGGAAGTAGGGCCGGTTGTGGCCGCGATCTTTGTAGCGTTCCCAGTAGTTGGGGGCGATGTAGCGGGTCACTTCTTTGACTTCCAGTTCGGCTTCGGGCAAGCCGGAGTTGAGCCGGTCGAAGGCCTGGCGGACGTTGCCGCCGTTGACGGCCAGGAAAATCTTGGAAGCGGCTTCGTCCAAATCGCCGCCGCTAAGGCCGAAAAGCCGGTTTTCTTTGATCCAGTTCACGGCCGATAACGACTTCATCTCATCGACACGCTGCCGACCGGCATCGGTGACGAGGACGATCATGGCGTCTTCTTTTTTCATTTCTTCCAGCGTGATGTCTTCGTGCAGTTTCATGCCTGCGCCTAGACCGGGCACGTCAACGATGCGCAGGAAACCGTTCATGAGCAGGCTGTCTTTGCCGTTGGCGGCTGTGCCAGGCGCTGGTGGCTGAATCTTGAAGGTGGCCGATTTGACCAGGCGGATTTGCCGCTTGTCGCTGCCTTTGAAGCCGTCTTCACGCAAATGTTTGAGCGATTCTTCGTCGTCGAGGGTCAGGCTTTGCGGCGGTGGTGTGCCGGCTTTGAACAGTTCCTTGTTATTTTCATAGGAGTGGATGCAGTCAACGAGGATGTCGAGATATTCATCCCGTCCGGTTTTGGCGTTGTCTACACCGGCTTCGTTGATGGCTTTGATGTCGGCCAGGGCTTGTTCGCGCTCGCCGCTGTTGGTGATGTCGAAGCCGTCTAGTTCGGCCAGTTGGCAGAGACGACGGACGCGCTCGGCGAATTCGTCGCGGCTCCAGTAGGTTAGGATGAGGGATTCGGCTTCGCCTTCGGCGGCCTGCTCAATGTAGACGATGGTGCCGGTAACGGCCGTTACCGCTCCAGTCGGCAGCAAATTACGGCCAAGCAGCGCGTTAATCAACGTCGATTTACCGACGCCAGTTCCGCCAAAGAACACCAGCGTGTAAGTGCGCTGGCCCAAAATCTTTTGCGCTTCGTCAATGCTGTGCTGGGCCTGGGGGACGGCGCGAATGAGATAATCGCGCGTCTGGTCAATGGTGCGCTGCAAATCGACCCACTGTTCTACCTGCGCCGGACTGATGTAGGGCAGGGTCTCCAGGGAGGTTTGCAGCTCAATATATTTATCTTTCTTTTTGGGACTCATGTTTCGTTCCTTCCTTGTTCAATTGGAATGGGAGACTGATATTCGGTTTGGGAACTGTCTCCTGACGGTTCGACTTGCTTTAATGATCAGAATCATTGCGTCAATTCTCTGACATTTGTTATACGCAGGGGGCTGGAAAAAGGTTGCAAATGGTTTTGATTTTTGGTTTTGGGGGCGGGGATTACGGGATTTGGAGGTAAAAATCGTCAAAATCTCCTAATTCCTCCCCTTGACAACCATAAATATTGATTGTATATTGATACCATACTGACTGGTCGGTCAGTTATAAACAAGTGGAGGATAATCATGTTCGTTTGTTTGTTAATCACATTTGTTGGCAGCGTTTTGGTGACCTGGCTGCTGCCTAAAGCGTTTAACAGCGAGCCACCCTATGGCGTCGCGGTAGATATTGGGGTCGGGACTTTGGTCGGTTTAATCTGGGCATTTCTCACGTACCAATATTTGTCGCCCATGATTGGCCTGGGCGGCTGGCTGCGGCTGGTGGGCAGTGCGGCTGATGCCATTGGCTTTGCGGCCGTCATGTTGTGGGTTTTGCGTAAAATCAAGGCTTGATGTGTCTCCTAAACCTGACGTTTCTGTTGAGCGAAAACAGCAAATTTTCGAAGCGGCCATCACCTGTTTTGGCCGTCAAGGTTACCATCTGACCAAAATGGATGACATCGCCGCTGAAGCCGGACTGAGCAAAGGGTCGCTTTATTGGTACTTCGACAGCAAAAAAGCACTGTTCATCGCCTTGTTCCGGGAAATCATGGTGCAGTTTGAGGCAGGTTGGGAAACCGTTACCGCTGACAAAAACAGCAGCGCTACCGAAAAGATATTGACGATGTTGTCGTTAATGCGCAGCGAATTTAAGGAGTATGTCTCATTTTTTGGTGTCATGATGGAGGCGTGGGCGCAAACATTGCATGACGAGGATGTTGTCGAATTGCTGGACCAATTTTACCAACCTTATGTACGCATGATGACGCAAATTATTGAACAAGGCATTGCCAATGGCGAGTTTCGGGTCACAAACCCGGAAGCAACGACCTTGGTGTTGCTGAGTATGTTTGACGGGGTGACGTTGGCGTTGGGGATGGGTATTTTTAACTACGATTGGGATAAATTGTTTGATGCGGTGAGCGAGTTGACTCTGCGCGGGCTGGGTGTGGCGTGGCCATGATGACCGATTGGGTGATTGAGACGCAGGATTTGACGCGGGCGTTTAAGAATGTCGTTGCGGTCGATAAGCTCAATTTGCAAGTTGAGCGGGGCGAAATTTTTGGTCTGGTGGGACCGGATGGGGCAGGTAAAACGACGACCATTCGTTTGCTGGCGGCCATCATGGATCCGACTGGGGGCTGGGCCAAAGTGGCCGGTTTTGATACTGTGCAGAAGCCGGAACCCATCAAGCACCGCATTGGTTATATGGCGCAGCGTTTTAATTTGTATGGCGACCTTTCTGTTTGGGAAAACCTCAACTTTTTCGCCGATGTGTTTGAGATGAGAGGCGCAGAACGGCGGGAACGAATCGAGCGGCTGCTGCAATTTGCCCGGCTGACCGAATTCCGCGACCGGCGGGCGGCTCATCTTTCCGGCGGGATGCAGAAGAAGTTGGCGTTGGCCTGTACGCTCATTCACACACCCGAAATCATTTATCTGGATGAGCCGACGACGGGCGTCGACCCGGTTTCGCGGCGCGAATTTTGGGACATTCTGACTGATTTGCATTTGCAGGGCATTACGTTGGTGGTGAGTACGCCGTACATGGATGAAGCGGAGCGCTGTTCGCGGGTGGGGTTGATGTATCAAGGGCAGCTTGTTGTTTGTGATACGCCGGAAAAGATTAAAGCAATGACCAAAGGTGAACTGATCGCCCTCTGGCCGTCTGATTTACGCCGGGCGCACGATATTTTGCTGAATGTAGAAGGCGTGCGGGAAGTGCAGACGTACGGCGATCAACTGCGCGTTTTTGCTTTGGATGGGGACGGGATGCTGGTTCGGCTGCGAGAGATTTTAGCGGCGCAGGACATCGAAGTGAAAGATGCCCGGCGCACCAGCCCACGCATGGAAGAAGCGTTTATTTCGCTCATCCGGCAGCGGATGATGCAAGAAGGGGGTGAATCATGAATTGGCTTGAACGATTAAATGGTGATCCGTTATCCTGGCTGCTGGAAGTGGATGAGGAAAATCCAGGGGTGCGTTATTTTGCGTTGAAGGAGTTGGTGGAACGGCCGTTCCCTCATCCCGAACTCATTGCCGCCCAAAAAGCTGTGATGGAGACCGGCCCAGTTCCCATCATCCTCGAAAACCAGGAACCGGAAGGTTATTGGGTCAAACCCGGTCCCGGCTATTTGCCCAAATATCGCAGCACTGTTTGGCAGATCGTCTTCCTGGCCCAATTAGGGGCGGACGCCGCCAATCCCCGCGTGCAGGCTGGTTGTGAATACGTGCTGGACCATACACGCGCCCCGGATGGCGGCTTTTCCATGAACAGCAACCGCAGTGGATTGATTCACTGCTTGCAAGGTAACTTGGGTGCAGCTTTGATTGATTTGGGCTGGCTGGGTGACGACCGGCTAAATGCCGCTTTGGATTGGTTGGCGCGCAGCATTACCGGTGAAGGCATTGCCCCAGCGGAGGAAAAGGACGCGCCAGTTCGGTATTTACGCAGCGGCAACAGCGGCCCCGGCTTCCGGTGCAGCGCCAACGACCATCAACCCTGCGCCTGGGGGGCGGTGAAAGCGATATTGGCCTTGAGCAAAGTGCCACCGGAGAAACGGACGGCGGCGATGGAAACGGCCGTCAAAACCGGAATCGAATTTTTATTGAGCCGTGATCCGGCCGCAGCCGATTATCCGATGGGTTACAGCGAAAAACCGAGCTTGAGCTGGTTCCGATTTGGCTTTCCCGTTTTTTACGTGACCGATGTGCTGCAAAATCTGGAAGTGCTGACGTCCTTGGGATTGGGGAACGATGTCCGATTGCAGTCGGCCATCGACTTGTTGTTGGATCAGCAGGATGAAAACGGCCGTTGGCCGATGAAATACACCTACAACGGCAAAACCTGGACGGACATCGAAGCGAAAAATCAACCGAGTAAATGGGTGACGCTGCGGGCGCTGCGGGTTTTAAAACAAGTGGATTAGGGACGCAGATGAACGCTGATTGTTTGTTTTCTGTGAAAAGAGGGCTTGTTTCATGAATTGGCGGCGTGTTTTTTCGATTATCCGTAAAGAGTGGTGGCATATCACGCGGGATAAGACCTCGTTTATTTTGCTGCTGCTGTCGCCGGTATTGCTGCTGGTGACGATGGGGTATGCCTTTTCGATTGACATCAAGGACGTGGGGATTGGCGTCCTGGATCAGGATCACAGCGGGCTGTCACGACAGTTTGCAGCGCAGTTGGGCAGTACCGATGCGCTGCGCCTGGAGCAGTGGCCGCAAAATTTGGATGAGGTGGAGACGCTGTTGATGCGCAGCAAGGCGAAGGCGGTGGTGATTATTCCGGCCGGTTTTGAGGCGAAGATGTTGGCAGGGGAAACGGCCGTTCTCCAGGTCATTGTTGATGGGACTGATCCCAACACGGCGGGTCATGCCATCCGTCATATCAGCGCCCACATTGAGGCGTTCACGCTGGGGCAGGTGAAAATCCAGTTGGCCAAAGCGGGCATTGCTGAACTGCCGCCTGATCCCATTGATTTGCGACTGCGAGCCTGGTACAACCCGTCGCTGCGTTACACCGTCTCCATGATTCCGGCGCTGGTAGGGTTGGTGCTGAGTGTTCCGGCGATGGCGGCATCGCTGGCATTGGCCCGTGAGCGGGAATGGGGCACGCTGGAGGGGTTGATCGCGACGCCCATCGGCCGTTTTGAGTTGATTTTGGGCAAGTTGATCCCCTATTTGCTGGCCGGATTTTTGAGTGTGCCGCTGTGCGTGGTAACGGCCGTGTACGGTTACGGCCTTGAATTTCAGGGCAGCCTGCCTCTGTATCTGGTGCTTTCCCTCATTTTCCTGTTTTCCACGATGAGCATTGCCCTGTTTCTGTCGGTTTTCGTCAAAAGCCAGCAGGTAGCGATGATCGCCTCGATGATTATTTTCCTGTTTTCCGGCTTTTTTATGTCTGGTCTGCTCATTCCGTTTAGTTTGATGGGGCCGCTGATCAAGCTGGAAGCGTTCATGTTTCCCACGACCCATTTCGTCATTATCAGCCGGGGCATCATTGTTAAAGGGGCTGGTTTGGCTGAAGTAGGCGGGTTTGTGGCTGCTATGGCGGCCGTCGGCATTATCTTTTTTGCGCTGACGTCGTTGATGTTCAAGAAAAAGATTTAGAGATAGGCGGGGATTAGGGGATTTGGGGATTAAATAATCGAAAATCCCCTAATCTCCTAATCCCTGCAAAAAATCCTTTCATCATGCTGTTCAGAATTTGGAACCTCATCCGCAAAGAATTTATTCAGCTTTTCCGCGACCGGCTGCTGGCCCCGTTTGTGCTGCTGGGGCCGTTGTCGGAGTTGTTGATGATTGCCTGGTCTACGTCGCAGGGAATTGATCATTTGCCAACGGCCGTTCTCGATCTCGATCATAGTCAGGCCAGCCGGGCCATTGTCATAGCGATGGAAAATGCGGAAACCTTTGAACCGTACTACGTTTCCTCGCTGGACGACATCACCTCCGACATCACAACGGGGCGGGCGATGGCCGCCTGGGTCATTCCGGCCGGATTCCAGGCCGACTTGTTGGACGCAAATACAGGATCGACTCCGGTGGAGTTGATTGTGGATGGGGCAGATGTGCTGGCGGCGCAAACAGCGGCCGAGGTGGGGCAGGGCGTGGCGTCGTCGTTTGGTCAGGAAATGGTGATGGTGCCGATGGATACGGCCGTGCCCCTGGAGATGAGTCTGCGCGTCTGGTTCAACGAGGAGATGAAAGAATCCAACTACATGATCCCATCTGAACTGGGCTTTATCGCAGCGGCCATTGCGGCGATGGTGGCCAGCATGATGATCGCCCGTGAGCGAGAGTTGGGCACGTTGGAGCAGCTCATGGTTACGCCCATCAGTTCTTTTGAACTGGTTGTGGGCAAATCGGTGCTGGCCATAGCCCTGGGTTACAGCGAGTTTTTGTTGATGCTGGGGATGGTCGTCTGGCTGTTCGATGTGCCTATGCGCGGCTCGCTGCCGCTGCTCATGGTCACGGCGCTCATATACATGCTGGTCGAACTGGGTTGGGGGCTGATGGTTTCGGCCGTCGCCAAAACGCAAATGCAGGCGCTGCTCATCGCTTTTGCTGTGGTTATGGTGATGGTCATTTTTTCCGGCTACGCTTTCCCGGTGGAGACGATGCCGCCGTTTATGCAGCTCGTCGCCAATATTTTCCCGCTCAAACATTGGCTGATTATTTTCCGTAGTATTTTGCTCAAAGGGGCTGGAATCGAAGTGTTTTGGCGGGAATTCCTGGCGATTTTGGGGCTGGGTGCGGTGATTTATTCGGGCACGATTGTGCTGCTGCGGCAGAAAAAATTGGAGTAGAAATGATTGAAGATTGATGATTCAAGATTGGCTGCGGTTAATCTTTAATCTTCAATCTTTAATCATCAATCAGATGAACGATTACGCGATTGAGACGATTGATTTGACGAAGAAGTTTGACGGGTTCACGGCCGTTAACCAGGTCAACTTCACTGTGCAGCGCGGCGAAATCTTCGGCTTCCTGGGACCCAACGGGGCCGGCAAGACGACGACGATGCGCATGTTGATGGGCTTGATCGTGCCCACATCGGGCCAGGCTCATGTATTAGGATTTGACGTTGCCCGCGAAGCAGCGGCGATGCGCCAGCACATTGGCTACATGTCACAGCGGTTCAGCCTGTACAACGATTTAACCGTTAGTGAAAACCTCAATTTTTTTGGCGGCGCTTATGGTGTGCGCAACAAACGGCTGCGCGAGCGGAAGGAAGCGATTTTGACGATGGCCGGGTTGAACGGCCGTGAACGGGAATTAACCAAGAACCTGTCCGGCGGCTGGCGGCAGCGGCTGGCGCTGGGCTGTGCGATTTTGCATGAGCCGGAGATGCTCTTTTTGGACGAACCAACGGCGGGCGTTGATCCCATCTCCCGCCGTGACTTTTGGGATTTGCTCTATGTGCTGTCCAGCGAGGGCGCGGACGGCAGCCGTCCGTCAACGATTTTTGTCACCACCCATTACATGGACGAGGCCGAGCATTGCCATCGATTGTCGTTTATTCAACGGGGCAAGCTGGTTGCCATCGGCTCGCCAGAAGAAATTAAGCAGGAAAAAATGCAGGGGCAGGTGTTGGAAATTGATTGTAATGGGCCGGAAACGGCCGTTAAAACCTTACGCCAATCCAAATTATTTGAAGAAGTTGCCCTCTACGGTGCGCTCATCCATGTTGTCGCCGAAGGTGTGGCCGATTTCCAACCACAAATCGCGCAATTATTACAAAAGGAAGATGTCACGATACGCAGTATGGACATCATCATGCCGTCGCTGGAAGACGTTTTCATCGCCAGCGCCCGGGAGCAGGAAATGGGACGCGGATAAACGCGGAAGGACGCGGAAAAAATAAAAATCCGCGTATTCCGCGCTTGTCCGCATCCTAACATCTTGGAGGTTGTAAATGAAGCAAAAAGTTATGATTATTGGCATTGTTGTGGCTTTGATTTTGGGCGCCGTGGTTGTGGGCTGGCTTTACTATCGAGCCAATCCGGCCGCCTGGGAGTCGTTTGTAGCCGACTTGAACGGCGAATCGAGCGGCGGCGCGGCCCCATCACGGCCAGCCAGCCAGCCGGTGCGCCGGTCGTCGGGGGCGCTGTTGGCCTCAGGCACAATTGAGGCTGAAGAGGTGACGGTGGCGGCGGAATTGGGCGGCCGGGTTATGGAACTGATGGCCGATGAAGGGGATGATGTGGCTGTTGGAGCCACCCTGTTGCAGTTGGATCAGCGTATGTTGTTGGCGCAAAGGGATACGGCCGTTGCCCAAATCGCCCAGGCCCAAGCCGCGCAAGCCGCCGCCCAGGCCCAGCTCGATTTAGCCAAAGCTGGAGCGACCATTGAAGAAATTGCTGCCGCCGAAGCGTCTGTCGTGGCTGCCCAGGGGGCTGTCGCTGCTGCCAAAGCGGCCCAATCCCAGGCCGAAATTACCGCCGACAGCGCCCGGACCGTTGAGGCATCGGAAAGCTCGGTGGCAATGGCCGAGGCGGGCGTGGCCCAGGCCAAAGGTGTGCTGGCTGCGGCCCAGGCTGACCTGGCTCGTGCCAATGCCGAATTCAATCGACTGACGGAAGGGGCACGACCGGAAGAGATTGAAATGTATCAAGCGTTGGTCAATCAGGCTCAATCTCAATTTTTGATCTATGAAAGTATCCATTTTGTTAATTTTATCGATCCGGGGATTGGTGGTTGGCCGGAAGAACAAGCCCGTTGGCAGCGGGAAAGTGCCCGTGGTGCACGGGATGCGGCTCAGGCTCAGCTAGCCCTGGCCAAAGCAGGGGCTTCCGCCAGCGAAATATCCGCTGGACGGGCGATGGTAGCGGCTGCGCAGGCCCAGGTGCAGATTGCGGAAGCTGGCGTCGCGCAGGCCGAATCAGCATTGGCCCAGGCCCAGGCCGCGCCGGAAACGTCCCTTGACCAAGTAGCGGTGGCGGAGGCGGGAATTACGGCCGCTGCGGCTCAAGTTGCTGTCGCGGAAGGACAGTTGGCTCAGGCGGAAGCCCAGTTGGCCCGTTTGAAGGCAGGGGCTGTGCCGTTTGAAATTGCCGGGCTGGAAGCGCAAGTGGATCAAGCCGCGTCTGCGGTTGCTGCTGCGGAAGCTGCTTTAGAAGCGCTGGATATTCAGATTGAACAAACAAAATTGACTGCGCCGGTGAGCGGTGTTGTTGTTGAGCGGCTGCTCCAGGTGGGCGAACTGGCCGCGCCCGGTGCGCCGCTGTTCACATTGGCCAATTTGGATGAGGTGATGCTGACAGTCTATGTGCCAGAGGCTGAACTTGGCAAAGTGGCGCTGGGTCAGCCGGTTGAAGTATCGGTCGATTCATATGATGATGTTTTTGCTGGTGAAGTTTCGATGATTGCTTCACAAGCCGAATTTACACCCAGTAATGTGCAGACACAGGAAGAACGGGTACACATGGTTTTTGCTGTCAAAATTCGGTTGGACAATCCCGACCATCTTTTGAAGCCGGGAATGCCGGCGGATGCAGTCTTTGAATGATGAATGAGGAAGTTTGATAATGTCTGAAAAAACACCTTCGATGAAACGGCCGTCAAGCGGCTTTACGCGTTGGATGTTCCGTGCCCCCATCTGGTTGTACCGGATTGGCTTAGGCGGTTTGATGACCAGACGGATGGTTTTGTTGAATCATATTGGCCGGAAATCGGGTAAGATGCGGCAGGCGGTGGTTGAAGTAGCCCGGTACGACAAGGCTACTGATACGGTTTATGTTGCATCTGGCTGGGGCGCAAAATCGGATTGGTATCGTAATTTGCTGGCCAACCCGAAGATCACAATTCAGGTTGGCTGGCGGAAGATGGCGGTAACGGCCGTGCCTCTAACGCCTGAACAGTCCGGTGCAGCAATGGTCGATTATGCTCACCGTTATCCCTCGGCGGCCAAAGTCCTTTCCAAACGTTTGCTGGGCTTCGAAGTCAATGGCACAGACGAGGATTACTATGCGTTGGGTCATGACGCGGTGCCATTTATGGCGTTGAAACCCCGCTCCTAATAAAAAAGGTAATCATTCACTCCCCGCCCCCTAAGCTTGTCGAAGGGGGTACGGTTTCGACGGGCTCAACCTGCGGAGGGGGCGGGTTACAAAAAAAGTCACCGGTGAGGGTGACTTTTTTTGTAGGTGATTTGTATTTGATTGGTTATTTAGCAAAACCAACGGCTCGTGTTTCGCGGATGACCGTGACCTGAATCTGGCCCGGATATTGCATACTGTCTTCGATTGTTTTGGCAATGTCTTTGGACAACCGCATCGCCCCCAGGTCGTCGATTTTACCGGGCTTGACCAGGATGCGTATTTCGCGCCCGGCTTGCAGCGCATAGGCGCTTTCTACACCCTGGAATGAGGTGGCGATTTCTTCCAATGTCCGCACACGTTTGATGTAGTTTTCCAGGCTTTCGCGCCGTGCTCCGGGGCGTGCCCCGGAAATGGCATCGGCCGCTTCGACGATGATGGCTTCAACTGTTTCCTGCTCGACTTCGTGATGATGGGAAGCAATGGCATTGACAACGAGGTCGGGAACGCGGAACCGTTTGGCGTATTCAGCACCCAGGGCGGCATGTGTCCCTTCTTGTTCGTGATCCATCGCTTTGCCCAGGTCATGGAGCAGCCCACCCATCTTGGCCATTTCCACATTTGCCCCCAGCTCTGAAGCCAGGACGGAAGCGATTTTGGCCGCTTCCACAGCGTGATGGAGCTGATTTTGGCCATAGGAGGTGCGGTACTTGAGGCGGCCAAGCATGGCCAGAATTTGGGGATGCAGGCCGTGAACATTTGCTTCATAGGCGGCTTGCTCACCGGCTTCTTTCATTTCTTTTTCGACTTCTTTTTGGGCATCCTTGATCAGTTTTTCGATGCGGGCAGGGTGGATACGGCCGTCTGTGATCAACCGTTCCAATGCCCGGCGGGCTACTTCACGCCGGACCGAGTCGAAGCTGGAGACGATGACCGCTTCCGGTGTGTCATCAACGACAATATCTACGCCGGCGGCTTGCTCAAACGCGCGAATGTTACGGCCGTTCCGTCCAATAATCCGCCCCTTCATTTCCTCTTTGGGCAAAATCACTGACGAAACCGTAATTTCGGCAACCTGATCGCTGGCTACCCGTTGGATAGCCATGGCAATGTATTCACGGGCTTTGGCTTCGGCCGTTTCCTTGGCATGATCCTCAATTTCTCGCATCAGGCGGGCCATATCTTGGCGGGATTCTTTTTCCACTTCCTGCAAAAGAAGCTGCTTGGCTTCATCATTTGATAAAGCGGCCACTTCTTCTAATTTTGCCCGGTGCTCCTGAGCGATTTGGTCCAGTTCGTTTTGTCGCCGGTCCAGGCGGCTTTGCCGCTTATTGAGTGTTTGTTCCCGGATTTCTAAATTCTTAATCTGCTGGTCTGCTTTTTCATTACGGGAATCTACTCGTTCTTCGGCGCGAGCCAGGTCTTGATACCGTCTTTCAGCAACCTTTTCCGCTTCCAGCCGAAGCTGTTTGGCTTCTTGTTGGGCATTTTTTAATGTGGTCGCAGCTTCTTTTTCAACGGCGGCCCTTTTTTCTTCAACTTCTTTTTGTAAATCTATATATACTTGTTCGGTCTTTGGTTTGAGATAAAACCACATAGCAATGGCTGCAATACTGGCTCCTGCCAAAAGACCGATTAAAATCCATATGAATGGCGCAATCGGCATCTGAATTCTCCTTTTAAGTGCTGGCTTCGTTCTCTATCTCTTTTTCTCTTGTGATAGATTGCCATAGTTCATTTGTAATTTGATTGATAATTTCGTAATTAAAGCCGCGTGCTTGTAAAAACCGGCCTAGTTTGATTGTGAATTCCTTTTCCGGAAAATCAGCCCAAAGCCTGGCTTTTTTGGCTGCAGCCCGACGAGCGGCTGCAATTTCATCGACATCTGATAATACGTGTTCAATGGTGCTGCGGCTGACCCCTTTTTGGAACAGCTCCTGGCTGATGGCCAGTTGGCTGCGGGGTTTAAATGTGTCTCTTTGCTCTACCCAATAACGGGCAAATGATTCGTCGTTTAGTAAATCAACGGTTATGAGATGGGTCACGGCCGTTTCTATTAATTGTTCGTCATATCCCTTGCGATCCAGATGACGCTTGACTTCAGCCACACTGCGCGGGCGGAGGCTGATGAGCCGGTAAGCTGTTTGTTTAACCTTATCCAGCTCATCCTCGCGCTGCAATGCTTCTACCTCTGCCGGTGAAAGGGATTGGCCTATTTTAAGGTGAACGGCCGTTGCCAGGGGCAAACCAAACGCAAAAGATCCATCCAGAAAAACGTTAACACGTTCCTGGTTTTTCTTTTGGGCCGTCAATGCCGTAATCGTTTGTTCGTTTCCTGCCATAAATATACAAAAAGCCGTGAGCAAATTTGCCACGGCTAGTGATAAACAGGGATATTCTTATGATTGTTGCAAATGACCTTATACAGACTCTTACCTATGAGGATGAGGAAGAGTTGAGTAATTAATAGCTAAAGCAAAGCCAACATGGTTCTGTATTCGATTACAACAATAATATGTCCGAGAAAGAAGATTACCCAGACAAAATTGAATTTAATCCCGATATCCGTTAACAGACGGTTACGACGTCTGTTTCAAGCAATGACAAATAAAAAATAATTCCAAATTTAGTTAGCATCAGCCGCTGTTGTTTCTAACGGCGCCAGACCTGCTTTTTGTCGGACTAAATTCTCCAATTCGGTCATTAAAGCCGGATTTTCAGCCAGGAAAGTTTTTGAATTTTCGCGCCCCTGACCCAACAACATTTCGCCATAACGGAAAAACGCACCACGTTTTTCTAGGATTTCGTGTTCGACAGCTAAATCTAGTACATCACCGGTCTTGGAGATACCCTCGTTGTACATAATATCAAATTCGCATTCGGTAAAAGGCGGGGCAACCTTGTTCTTCTTGACCTTCACGCGTGTTCGGTTGCCAGTCACATCGCTGCCGGACTTGATGGCCTGGATACGCCGAATGTCCAATCGTACCGAGGCATAGAACTTCAGGGCATTGCCGCCGCTGGTTGTTTCCGGATTGCCAAACATGACCCCAATTTTGGAGCGCAGTTGGTTGGTGAAGATGACGACAGTGTTGGTTTGTTTGATGATGCCAGATAATTTACGCAGCGCCTGGGACATGAGCCGGGCTTGTAATCCCATGTGGGAATCACCCATTTCGCCCTCAATTTCAGCACGAGGAACCAACGCAGCCACGGAATCAACAACAACAACATCCATCGTGCCGGAGCGAATGAGGGCTTCAGCAATTTCGAGCGCCTGTTCGCCGGTATCGGGCTGGGAGACGTACAGATTATTGACGTCTACACCGCATTTGGCAGCGTAGTTGGGATCGAGAGCGTGTTCCATATCGACAAAGGCACAGATGCCGCCGAGTTTTTGGGCTTCGGCAATAATGTGTTGACAGAGTGTGGTCTTGCCGGAGGATTCGGGGCCATAGATTTCGATGACCCGGCCACGCGGAACGCCGCCCACACCCAAGGCGATGTCTAGTGAAAGGGAGCCGGTGGGGATGGCCTCGACTTGTAAATGGAAGGCATCACCGAGACGCATAATGGCCCCGTCTCCAAATCGTTTGGTCAGGGTTGCCAGCGTATTTTCCAATTGGCGATCTCGATCTTGTTTGCCCATTTTTTGTCCTGAAGTGAGGCTTGTTTTTGATTGCCTTTAACTTGTAGGGAATTTGATTATGTAGTGTACAATAGCGTCATGGAATTCGCAAACGTCTGGCAGAAAAAAGCGTATATTTCTCAGGTTCGTATGGCGGAGAAGCGGGATTCAGGGGCGATTACTCGGCTGATGCGACGTGTACCTTTTATGCATATCCATGCGGATTGGCGTTTGCCGGCAGAGTGGTTGGGTTCACCGGGGTTTGTTGTGCTGCCGGAACGGGATTATGATGATGATAATGGCCGTTACCCCGCGAATAATTTTTTGCTGCCTCAAACCGGTTTGTTGGGCTGCCTGGCAGTGACGGCAGATCCGCCCCCGGCGGCCTGGGTTCGGGTGGCGGCTGTAAGCGAATCGCGGGATATGCTGGCAGCGATGCTGGCCCGGGTGGTTGATAATTTACGGGAAACGGCCGTAACCCAACTGTGCTGGCTGGCAACCCGATCCTGGCCCAATGCCTGGCTGCCGGACCTGGGATTTTTTCAAGCGAACACCATTGAGACTTATTTGAAGGATGATGTGTGGCTGCCAGAGGGAACGGCCGTGTCCCATCTAACAATCCGCCCCGTCGAACTAACCGACATGGCTGCGCTGGAAAAAATCGAAACGGCCGCATTTGAACCGATGTGGCGGCACAGCGCCGAAACATTTGCCTTAGCCAGCCGGCAAGCCCTCTGCTTTGACGTTGCTGAAATAAATGGGGAGATCGTTGCCTTTCAACTCAGCACCCGCACGGATAATGGCGCTCATCTGGTTCGTTTGACCGTCGATCCACAGGTACAGCGGCAAGGAATTGGCTCTGCTGTGCTGGCCCATGCCTTCCAAACTTATCATCGTCGTGGCTTGCGCCAGGTGTCGCTCAATACCCAATTGGATAATATTTCTTCACAAATCTTATACCGAAAATTTGGCTTTCATCCCACCGGCCAGCACTTTCCTGTCTGGTCCCTAGACTTTTAGGCTAACAGCAATTCTCATTTTGCCTTCTTGCTATGAATGAATTCATAGGCTGACACATCAAAAACGTGTTGAAACACGTTAATTGGGGCGCTTTTGACCTGTTTTAACAGCTATCTATTACCCATATCTCTCAGTGAGGGATGAAATCGTGTAAACTCCTTGTTATACAAAAAAGACGAGGAGTATGACAAATTAT
>JBNKZT010000028.1:0-29044 GCA_050301775.1 Promineifilaceae bacterium (SeqCode) | reverse complement strand
TACTCTACTCACGGAGGCGGAACTTGGGCGTTTCCTAATTGCGTTTGGGCTCCGACTGAGAAGCGAGGGGGTGGCTCGTGGCCATTTTGGACTAAAGTCCTCGAAGTACGAGAGGGTGATACCATTATTCACTTGCGGGGTAAACCTCCTCGCGCAAACTTCGTTGGTTATTCAATTGCATCTGGTGATGGTTTTGAAACGGTAAGACGCCCGCCCGATCCGAAAGGATGGAACTATGCGGAGAGGTTTTTTCGGGCAGATTTACAGGGATTCACATCGTTTCATCAACCCGTGAACCTGTCGGACTTGCTTCATGTAAGGAAAGTAGAACTAGAAGCGTATTTCGCTTCAAATAAATTGAAAGGAGTCCATAAATTAAATCTTTTCTATGTTCAACAGGCTGGACGACTCCAATGTTTGAATGGAGCTTATCTTTCTGACGTTGACGAAGAACTATTATCTGTCCTTTTTAGTGCGAATGAACCTGTCATCGGACTCTCCAACCATAGAACCGTTGTATCGGTTCAGACAGGTTCCCAGATATCAACAATTCGCTCGCGCTTAGGACAAGCCAGGTTCTCGAATGAGATCAAACATCTGTATGGAAATCATTGTTGTTTTCCAGGCTGTAATGTGTCTGATCACCGGTTTCTTGTGGGAGCACACATCGCAAGATGGAGTGATAACGAGTCGTTGCGGGGTCATATGGGCAATGGACTTTGCTTGTGCTTGGTTCATGATAAAGCATTTGAACTGGGCTTATTTACACTCGATGAACATTTTCGAGTTTTCGTAAATCCCAGAGAAAGGAATTCGAACTCTCCTGTTGTTAGGGAGCTTATTCATCATCAAGGAGAACAAATAACATTAACAGAAGTTAGGCCCCTTGATGATGCTTTGCTTGAACATTGGATAAGAGTAGATATCGAACCTTGAGCCAACGCAAAGCATGATTTCTGTTCGTTACCGCGATTTCTCTGTAACAACCACCCAATCCCGAACGAAAATTCTTGACGGCCGTTCCCCAATTTCGTCATGCCGCAAGTATAGGCTTGCCCGGTGATTTTTAATCCGACAGCCTTCATTCCGGCGGATGCAGACAAAGCGGTCGTGCAGGCCATTGGCACGGCCGTTCCAAAACTCAATAGTTTGCGACATCACCCGTTAACCACCCCTATAGTCAGGTTACCATCTGACTCTCGCGACGGCTGGCAAAAAAGCGTAGGGAGTCCTTCTTGGTAAATTCGACAATTTATTTTATTCGTGATTTACTGACCTACAATAAGTGTATGAGGTATTTCTATTGCAAGCACAGCGAAAAAATAATATCCCTTATTTTCAATTTGAGTCTTTGCCGGATAACGGCCGTATCCAACACGCCATCTTCACCCGGCAGGGCGGCGTCAGTCCGGCTCCGTTTGAATCGCTTAATTTGAGTGTGTCGGTTCCTGATGAAAAGGCACGGGTGTATGAAAACCGGCGGCGGGCTTATGGGCTGTACGGCCGTGACACCGATACCGTCGTTCATGCCCATTTAGTTCACGATATTAGCATAGCGACCGTCACCTCCAACAACAACGGCACCTGGCTGCCTCATGTCGATGGCATCATCACCAACGAACCCGGCTGCGCCCTAACGATGAACTACGCCGACTGCACCCCCATTTTCCTCTACGACCCAATCCATCAAGCCATTGGTCTGGGCCACGCCGGTTGGCAAGGTGCGGTGAAGGATTTGCCCGGCGCGATGGTAAAAGCCATGCAAACTGAATTCAACAGTGATCCGGCTGAATTAATTGCCGGCATTGGCCCCAGTATTGGTCCTTGCTGTTATGAAGTGGGAGAGGTAGTGATAACGGCCGTACACAACGCCTTCCCCGACCCCCATTCCCTCCTCATCCCTCATCCCTCATCCCTCATCCCTCACTTTGATCTGCCCGAAGCCAACCGGCGCAACCTGGCCCGTGCCGGAGTCCGCCATATCGAACTGTCCGGCTTCTGCACCGCCTGCCGCACCGATTTATTCTTCTCCCACCGCGCCGAAAAAGGCAAAACCGGCCGTTTCGGTACGATTTTCGTCCTCTTGTAGGGGGCAGGCAATCGGGAATAATTTTGGCTCAACGAATAGCCTCATCTTCCGATTGCCTGATCCTGGGGCAATCGGGAATAGACTTCGTTAAACGAATGACCTCACCTTCCGATTGCCTGACCCTTTTTCACAACAACGGCGACCGCTGCGCAATTCGTTCCTGCACCTGCGCAATAAACACCGCCACCGGCACATCATTCTGACGCGTATTATCCCGCCGCCGCAGCGCAATCGTTTCCTCTGCCATCTCCCGATCACCCACAACAACCATGTAAGGCACTTTCATCAACTGTGCCTGGCGGATTTTGGCATTCATTCGCTCGCCGCCCAAATCGGCTTGAGCGCGAATACCGGCGGCTTTCATCCGGGCTGCTAGATTGGACGCATATTCATTGTGGCTGTCCGTGATAGGAATAATCCGCACCTGCTCCGGCGACAGCCAGACCGGGAATTTACCGGCGTACTGCTCAATCAGAAAGCCAATAAAACGTTCATGGCTGCCCAACGGCGCCCGATGGATGCACAGCGGCGTCTCTTCCTGCCCCTGGCTGTTCGTAAACGTCAGATTGAAGCGGGGCGGCACCGCAAAATCGACCTGGTTTGTGGCCAATGAAAACTCCCGCCCGATGGCACTCCACACCTGCACATCGATTTTAGGGCCATAAAACGCAGCCTCGTCTTCGGCTTCGATGAAGGGAACACGGCCGTTCACCATTGCCTGCCGTACCATCTCCTCCGTCTTTACCCACAGACGTTCGTCATCAACATACTTCTTACCCAAACCAGCCTTGCTGTGTTTACTCAATCGCATCACATACTTTTCAATGCCGAACAGGTCAAAATAATATTGATACAGTTCAATAACAGCCATAAACTCCGCCTCAAACTCAGCTTCGCTGCAATAGATGTGGGCATCATTCTGTTCAGCCGCTCGCGCCCGCATGATGCCGAACAGCGAACCACTCTGTTCGTAACGGTAAATCATGCCATATTCCGCCAGACGCAGCGGCAAATCGCGGTAGCTGCGCGGTTTGCTGGCGTAGATTTTGTGGTGGAAGGGGCAGTTCATCGGCTTCATGAAGTAGCGCACCCCTTCCCGCTCCATCGGCGGATACATTTCGTCTTCATAGTAGGGTAGATGGCGCGAACGCAGATAAAGGTCTTCTTTGGCGACATGAGGCGTTGCCACACGTACGTAGCCTGCTTTTTCTTCCATTTCGTAGGCTAGTTTTTCCAATTCCTCACGCAAAATATTGCCGTTGGGCAGCCACAAGGGCAGCCCCGGCCCAATTTCCTCATCAATGATGAATAGTTCCAATTCTCGGCCCAGTTTGCGGTGGTCGCGCTTTTTGGCTTCTTCCAACAGTTGGAGATGGCGTTTGAGTTCTTTTTTGTTCGGCCAGGCTGTGCCGTAAATGCGCTGCAGCATCGGCCGTTTTTCGTCGCCGCGCCAATATGCCCCGGCGCTGCTCATCAATTTGAAGGCGTCGGCCGGAATCTGCCCCGTGTGTTCAACGTGCGGGCCGCGGCACAAATCCTCAAAATTGTCCTGGCGGTACGTGCTGATGACCACCAGCTCCTCAACCGGATTGCCATACTCATCCACCTGCCCGGCGGCCAGTTCGTCAATCAATTCCCGCTTGTAGGGCTGACCGGCAAACAGTTTCCGCGCTTCATCGGCACTGACTTCACGGTAATGCAGTTCATGTTGGCCGGCAATGATCTGGCGCATCCGCCACTCCAGTTGAACCAGGTCATCGGGCGTAAACGTGCGGGCCTTGCCGTCTTCATCCACGCCCAGATCAAAATCATAATAAAAGCCATTGGCGATGGGCGGGCCAATACCCAACTTGGCCTGCGGATACAATTCCAGCACCGCCTGCGCCAAAACGTGTGCGGCCGTATGCCGGATACGATACAGTTTTGATTGCTCATAAGAAATCTCGTTTTCTGACATGATTGCCTCCAAATTCGTAAAACGTGATACATGAAAGAAAAAAGCCGCTCAAACGAGCGGCTTTCTGATTAGCTGAAATGCTGACTTGCTGACTTGCTAAATCCCGCTCATAACTCCAACGACCTGGTAGTGATTAAGGTAGTTGCCTGTGCCAAAAACTCGGTCAGTGGCTGTGCGCCTCGATCCTCGTTGTTGCGTGTGCGGACGGCTACCGTCCCGTCTTCAGCTTCCTTATCGCCTACCACCAGCATGTAGGGGATTTTTTGCAGTTGGGCATTGCGGATTTTCTTGTTCATCCGTTCATTGCTGTCATCGACATCCACGCGCAGACCGGCTGCACGCAGGTCTGCGGCAGCCTTTTCTGCGTAAGCAACGTGGCGGTCGGTAATGGGAACCATCACTACTTGCACCGGAGCCAGCCACAACGGGAACGCGCCGGCATAATGCTCAATCAGCACGCCCATAAACCGCTCCATCGAACCTAACAAAGCGCGGTGAATCATGTACGGCCGATGCGGTTCACCGTCCTGACCGATATACGTCATATCAAACCGCTCCGGCAAATTAAAATCAAACTGAATCGTGCTCAACTGCCATTCACGACCCAGGGCGTCGATCATTTTAAGGTCAATTTTAGGTCCATAGAATGCCGCACCGCCTTCATCAATATCATAATCCAGTTCGGCACGCTCCAGTGCAGCTTGCAGCGCTTCCGTCGGTTCTTTCCAACGCTCGGCGTCTCCAGCCGATTTTTTCTCGTCGCGCGTAGACAAATAAGCGTGAAATTTATCCATGCCGAAGCTGCGCAAAATGTGCAGGCAGAAGTTGAGTGCCCGATCAATTTCCTCGGGCATCTGGTCCTTGCGGCAGAATAAATGGGCGTCATCCTGCGTAAAACCGCGCACCCGCATTAATCCATGCAAGACACCGCTGCGTTCGTAACGGTACACCGTGCCCCATTCGGCCATGCGCAAAGGCAGATCGCGATAGCTGTGCATCTTGTCCTTGTAAATCATGATATGGAACGGGCAGTTCATCGGTTTCAGGAAATATTCGTCCTCATCAATCTGGATAGCCGAGTACATATCATCTTTGTACCAGGTGAGATGACCGCTCGTTTTCCATAGCGTGCTGCGTCCAACGTGGGGCGAGTAAACCAGGTCATACCCATTGGCCAAATGTTCATTTTTGCAAAATTCTTCGGCCAGATGGCGCACCAGGCCACCTTTAGGATGCCAGAGGATCAAGCCGCCGCCGACTTCGGGTGATGTACTGAATAAATCCAAATCTTTACCCAGTTTGCGGTGATCTCGTTTTTTGGCTTCTTCCAGCCGTTTCAGGTAGTCGTCCAGTTCGACCCGATTATGCCAGGCGGTGCCGTAGATACGCTGCAGCTGCGCCCGATTTTCGTCGCCACGCCAGTAAGCGCCGCTGGAACGTTCGATTTTGACGGCGTTGGCTTTGACCTGTTTGGTGAAGCCAACATGCGGCCCGCGGCACAAATCCACAAAATCGCGGTGTTGGTAAATGCCTACTTCGGTCACCGGTTCGCTGATAGGTTCGCCATTCTCATCTACTTTGCCGGCGGCCAGTTCTTCAATCAACTCTAATTTATAGGGTTGGTCGGCAAAGAATTCGCGGGCTTCGGCGATGGTTTTGCTGGACTGCTCAAATTTAGCGTTATTCTTGAGCAGCTGCTTCATCGTCGCTTCAATTTTTCCCAGGTCTTCGGGCGCGAAGGTCTTGGGCTTGCCATTCTCGTCCTGACCCAGGTCAAAATCGTAATAGAACCCATCGGCAATAGGCGGGCCGATGGCCAGTTTGGCCTCAGGGAAATGTTCCAGCACGGCCTCGGCCATGACATGGGCAGCCGAGTGACGGATGCGGTACAGGTCGGATTGTTCGTAAGGTATGTTGTTGTCGGACATAGTTATCTCCAAATTCAGTGCTGAGGTGAAAGTGACGAGGGATAAGTGGGTCACTCATTTCTCGTGGCTCAACACGCATTACTCAAACGTAAAAGCGCCATCACCCTGATTGGGGCGATGGCGCTCGCGGTTCCACCCAATTTTCGTAACCGGTAATTGATTTTGTTTTACAGACTACGCTCATTGACGGCCGTTAACGGGGCCAACCGGATTTTCTTACCGTCTAAATAGGAGGCAGACAGATAAGTCTGCCTCTAATCGGGCAAACAAAAAAGTCTGCCCTAACATTTCAGAAAATCACTCCCGGGTGGTTTTCGCTGCTGTCTTGTCGCCGCCGGCTTCCAGCCTATGACCGGCGGTCTCTTTCGCAGGGTCAGCAGGTACTCGTCCCGATCACCGTTTTGAATGTTGTATTGTGCGTTCATTATAAAACAGTGTGCATTCCTGTCAAGCAAACACGACCAAAATTTTGTACAATGGGGCACATGGAAGAGAAAATGATAGACCTCAGTCATACAGTTGAAGATGGCATGATCACTTACAAAGGGCTGCCCGCGCCGATTATTTGCGATTTTTGGTCACGAGAGGAATCGAAGACGCATTACACGGGCGATACTTCTTTCCAAATTGGCAAGATTGAGATGGTGTCCAACACGGGCACGTATATCGACAGCCCGTTTCACCGGTTTGCGGATGGGAAGGATTTGGCGGAAGTGGGGTTAACGGCCGTTGCCAATCTCCCTGGCCTTGTCATCCATGCCACCAAACTGGGCCGTGCCATCGGCGCGGAAGCCTTTACCGGACTGGACGTAACCGGCAAAGCCGTCCTGGTTCACACCGGTTGGGACGCCCACTGGCGCACCGACCAATACTTTGAAGGCCACCCGTTCCTCACTGCGACCGCCGCCGATTACCTGGTCAAAAACGGTGCAGCGCTGGTCGGCATCGACTCCCTCAATATCGACGACACCGACAATGGTTTGCGTCCCGTCCACACAACGCTGCTGGGCCATGACATCCCTATCGTGGAGCATCTTTGCCGTTTGGATCTGCTGCCGGACAGCGGCTTTCGCTTCTTTGGGACACCGGTGAAAGTGAAAGGGATGGGCAGCTTTCCGGTACGGGCGTTTGCGATGTTGAACAGTTGACCCTCTGGCTCCATCCGTTAGCTTTGTAGATAGGTCAGAACGGCTTGCAGATTTTCGGCAAACGGCCGTATCCCATCCACCACCAACCGCTCTTCCAACCAGGGTTCGTAATAACTGCTGACTCGTTCCACATCGGTCCAGGTCAGTTCGTGCCAGCCGGGGATGTGGCGTTGACGGCCGTTCAACCTTTCCCGATGCACTGTTTCATCCGAACAAACACACTCGACCACCCGCCACTGTGCGCCAAACTCTTGGGCCAACTCGCGCCACTGCCGGCGAATACGGGCAAAACTGGCCACACTGTCCAAAATCGCCGACTGTCCCAGACTCAACTGGCGTCGGGCCAGCGTCGTCAACAAATCATAACCGGCATAGCCCAACCGATCTGCCGGTGTTAATCCGGCATTGAGCAAAGTCGCTTCCAGCCAATCTTTGGCAAAAACAGGAATATTCCATTGACGCGCCACGTCTTCGGCCAGCTTGCTTTTCCCCGTTCCCGGCAAACCAGAAAAAACGATCAACTGCACAGTCATCGCTCAGCCATTGCTAAACTGCTGACTGGCTGACAAGCTGAACTGCTGAGCGCTTTGCTAAGCCGTTGGGCATGCCAGGCGCGTTCCTCCGGCGACATCAACTCTTTTTCCGTCGCGGCCGTCTCGTAAAAACGATCGCCGTGATAGCGGGGCGTGACGTGCAGGTGGTAGTGCCAGACGTCCTGGCTGCCGGCCGGTTCGTTGTGCTGGCGGGTGGAGACGCCGTCACAGCCATACACCTGCTTCATGGCGATGGCGATAACCTGGGCCGCTTCCTGAATATCGGCAGCCAGGTACGGTGGCAGATCGTAGATGTTTTCGTAGTGCTGGTTGGGGATGATGAGGACGTTACCCGGATTGCGCGGCCATTGGTGAGAACTGACAACGGCCGTTACCACATCACTCTGGCAGATAATATCCGTATAAACCGACTCGACGTGTCCATTTTTGATGCCCTGCACCAACAGACAAAACGGACAAGGGTAATCGTGGGCTGCATGATTGTGCATAAGTTACCTCCAGCGCCCACTGTAACACAATCCGATATTCAAACATGACGAAAGACCTGCGATTGGGAAACGGCCGTTCGCCAAACAAAGCTTCGCCTACTCGTTTAACGTTTCACGGCTTGCCGGCCCTGATTCGCAAAGAGCCTTTTTGTGTTATATTTGGTTGTTGGAAACTGGCTGCTGGGGAAAATCCAGCCGCCAACAACCGATTACCAAGAATCAGGAGTTGTTTGCTATGAAATTAAAAAGTGCCCGAGCCATTTCCCGGATGCGTGATGCGGGGCGGCTGGTGGCCGAAAGCTTTGCGCTGTTAGAAGAAAACATCAAACCGGGCGTCGGCCTGCGCGACCTGGATCAGATGGTAGAGGCTTACATCATCAAGCAAGGGGCGAAGCCGCTCTACAAAGGGTACCAGGGTAGTTCGGCCGAACATCCGCCCTTTCCGGGAACGATTTGCGCCTCGGTGAATCATGAAATTTGCCATGGAATTCCTGACGGCCGTATCTTAAAAGAAGGCGACATTATCGGCATCGACATTGGCCTGTTGTACAAAGGGTGGTGCGGCGATGCTTGTGTCACTTTCCCGGTCGGCCAAATTTCGGCCAAAACAGAAAAGCTGCTGAATATTGCTCGTGAATGTTTGCGGGTCGGCATTGAAGCAGCGCAGCCGGGCGGCCATTTGAACGATATTGGTCAGGCCATTCAGGGTTACGCCGATACGCAAGGGGTAACGGTGGTGCACGAATGGGGCGGACATGGCATTGGTCGTGATTTACACGAGTCGCCATCGGTTTCGCATATTCGGCAGTCCACGCCTGGCCCCAAACTGCGCCCCGGCATGGTTTTTACCATTGAGCCGATGATCAACGAAGGAAAGCACCAATGGCGGATGTTGGACGATGGCTGGACGGTGGTCACAGCCGATGGCCGGCTCTCAGCACAGTATGAGCATACGATTGCCATCACACCCACAGGGCCGGAGATTTTAACGAAATTGTAACGAGTCCCGCACGAGCTTCTGCCACGACCATAAATGAAATACAGAGGTATCTATACAGTCCTGTCGTTGGCTGAGCCTGTCGAAGCCTGGTTGCCTTCGATAGGCTCAGCCAACGATCTGTCCAGTTACGGAATTTAGACGATACGGCCGTTCCCATTCCCATCATCAATTAAACGGCCGTCTACCATTTTCAATACCCGGCTGGCATAAGCAACGACACGGGGGTCGTGCGTGGCAAAAACGAATGCCGTACCCGTCTCCTCATTGAGCTTTTTCATGATTTCCATTGCTTGCTGGCCATTCTCCGTATCCAGGTTCGCTGTTGGTTCGTCGGCCAGGACAACGATAGGATGGGGGGCTAAGGCACGGGCAATCGCCACCCGCTGCTGCTGACCGCCGCTCAATTGGTCTGGCCGATGTTTGGCCCGATCCGATAACCCAACCGCATCCAGCAAATAATTGACCCGTTCTTTGCGTTCCTTTTCATTGACATTATTCAGCAGCAGCGGCAGTTCCACGTTTTCAAACGCCGACAGCACTGGCACCAACGCAAAAAATTGGAAGATAAAGCCAATCATTTCCCGCCGTATTTCGGCCCGCTGATTGGCTGTGAGCTGCGTTACATCCTGCCCCTTAACTTTTATAATACCGCTGTTAGGTTTATCCAAGCAGCCTAGCAATTGCAGCATCGTTGTTTTGCCGGAACCGGAAGGCCCGACCAATGTGGCAAACTCGCCTTCTTTAATGTCCAATGTTACTCCGTCCAGCGCACGGGTTTCTACTTCACCTATTTTGTAAATCTTGGTTGCGTTTACAGCTTCAATAATTGTCATGTTGTTGCTCCTCAAAAGCATTTCTGATTGAATCGCCAACTGCACATTTTTTAGCGGCCTCAATCGTCAATCTTTAATCGTCAATCTTAAAGGGCGTGTAATGCCTCGACTGGTTGCAGACGGGCAGCATACCAGGCGGGATAAAGTGAAACGATAACGATAACGACCATCATCCAGAAAGCCATCAAAAAGAGATTAGCCGGAACCAGAATGGTGTATAAGGAATCGCCAAAGGCCAGCGAACCCATGGCATCACCCATATCACCGAAATAGATGCCGTTAAATGAGAAATACCAGACCACAATGGCGCCCAAGATGATGCCAAAGAGGCTGCCAACCAGCCCTAAAATAGTGGCCTCAAACAGGAACATGGTCATAATCTGCCGCCCTTTCATGCCCAGAGCGGCCAGGATGCCTATCTCACGGGTACGCTCAAAGACGGCCATCAGCAAGGTGTTGGCGATGATGACGGCGACGACCAGGAAAATGATAGCGTACAGGATGGCGTAAACGGCCGTTCCCGTTTCCATCGTGGTCATAATGAATTCATTCAATTCTCGCCAGTCGAGGACCGTAAGACCCGGTGTTTGCAGCGCTGCCGCCACTTTGTCTGTATCTTCGATATCGTTCAGTTGAATGCGCACTGTGCTGGCGCGATCCCCGGAGCCGGTGATGCGTTGCGCCTGCGGCAGGCTCAGGAACACGTTGGCATTGTCGATGCCGGGGAAGCCGGTATTGATCAGGCCAACAATGGTGAATTGACCTTCTTCAGGCAGCCCGTCAGGATTACCAACGGCTAGATTGATACGGTCGCCGACGCCCACGCCCAGCTCATTGGCCAATCTTTGCCCGATCAGGATTTGGCCACGGCCGTCTCCTGACAAAAATTCACCGGCCCGCAGCCCTTCCCGCACCGGGTCAAACAGCGCCGACGTAGGGTCGATGCCGCTGACACGCACGCTGGTCGATTCGCTGGCTGTGCCCAGGACGCCGCCGGCCCAGAGGATGGGTGAGACGGCCTTGACTTCGGGCATCGCTGCCGCCCGCGCCGCCAGTTCGTCGGCATTGTCGATTAAATCACGCCATAACAGGCTGGTCTTTACCACTTCATACGATTCAGCGCGTATCTGAATGTGGCCGGTGTCCAGGCGGATGGTGTCTCTCAACATGCCATCCAACATGCCCGTAATCAGCCCATTCATAAAGATAACAAGGGTGAGACCCAAGGCGATGGCGACGAAGGTAATCACCGTGCGCCGCCTATTGCGCAGCAAATCGCGGTAGGCCATGACCCAAAATTTTTGAAATGCCATGTTTTTACTCCGTCATTCAGGTGCGACGCACTTTGATGGACTTTAAGAAATTAAATCGGTATTCGCCTCTCACCCCAAAATGAATTTTGGGTCTATCGGAATTAAACCTGTTTGAAACAGGTTTCCAGCATTTAGACGTCGAATTCATTCGATGTCGTCATTACCGAAAAAAATTTTTACTTTCATGTAAGTGCGTCGCACTGCGGTTATTAAATATGATGCAGCGCCTCAGCCGGTTCCTGGCGCGACGCTTGCCAGGCCGGGAAGTAAGAGGCCACGGCCGCAATGATCACCACCAGCAGAGCATATCCCAGCGCGGTGGCCAGGGAAAAAGCCGGATACATCCGCTCGCCCATGAGTGCATAGACTTCTGCCCCGCCGCCAGCATCGCTCAGGCCGCTAATATCAATGCCCACTTGAGCCACAATCGCCACCAGCAGTCCACCGGCAATAACACCCACGACAGCCCCGAATACGCCAATAAACGTGCCTTCAAGCAAGAATAAGTATGTGATTTGCCGCCCCTTCATGCCTAAAGCCGCCAGGACGCCCATTTCGCGGGTGCGCTCATAGACGGCCATGAGCATCAGATTCAAAATGCCGATGCTGGCGATGAGGACGACTAACATGCCCAGAATGCCGGTGGCGGCGCTTTTGGACTGTAACGCTTGCTGGATTTCAGGGCTTAAGGTATCCCAGGAATCCACTTCGTACGCCGGTAGTTGGGCTTGTAAATCGGCAATCAGGATGTCTTCCTGGCCGATTTTTTCCAATGAGACCACAACCTCAGTTTCCTGATTACGCAGATTGTAGAGGGTTTGGGCAGTGGGCAGGTTGATGAACACGGTTCCCCGTTCAGCCGAGTCCATGCCTAAGCTGTAGATACCGACGACGGTCATCGAGCGCTGGCGCATCGCTTCGTTCAGCCGCCTTCCCACGAGCATGACCCGGTCGCCGACGCCAACTTCCAGTAAATCGGCCAGCCCCTGTCCAATGACAATGGCATCGCCGTCTTCGCTGGTGAGGAAACGGCCGTCACTGATATTCTCAGCAAACAAACTAACCGGCGCTTCCTTTTCCGGTTCAATAGCCGTGATGGTCACCGGATAATTACCGGCCCCAGTGCTGACCAGGCCGCCCGTATTGATTCGTTTGGAAGTGGACAGAATTTTCTCTGGTGAGTCAATGGCTTGAATCACTCCCACAACCGCTTCTGAATTGGCCAAAGGCAGCAGCGGCAGTCGATCTGACTTCGCGCGGTAGCCTGGCGCATGAACTTGCACATTGCCGCCATACATACGTACCGCATTGCCGTAGATGGCCTGATCCGACCCTTTGATCAGTGCATCCATAAAGATGAGTAAGACCATACCCAAGATGATCGCAACACTGGCGATGAGGGTTCGCCGCCAGTTGCGCCACATATTACGCCAGGCCATTTTAATCATTTTTCCCATAGTATCTCCGTATAAGGCAATCCCCCAAAATAATTACCGGAATTAAATTTACTTCGGGGCTTGGCCTAAACCGAATGTAAGGCTTCTACCGGTTCCATTTTAGCAGCGAGTGAGGCTGGATAAAGCGATACCAGCGAGACGATAACCAGCAGCATGAACGAAAGGACAGCAAATTGACCAGGCGCGAATCCACCGTAAATGGTGGTTCCGAAGGCCAGGCCCTCTACCAGGGTGGCTGTCTCGGCCGGGATGGTGATGCCCACGAATGTCATATAAGAGACGAGGCCCAGGCCCAACACCAACCCAATGGCCACGCCCAAGACGGCCAACAGGAATCCTTCAATGAGAAACAGCAGCCTGATTTGACGGCTGTTCATGCCCAGAGACGCCAAAATACCAATTTCGCGGGCGCGGGCAAACACAGCGATGAGCAGCGTATTGGCAATGAGAACCGCCACAGCCAGAAATACAATCCCATAGAGGATGTAATAGATGAATAAAGCGTTTTCCACCGTGTCTACGATGAGGCCGTTCAAATCTCGCCAGGTCAGAACTTGTATCTCTGGTTCGGTAAACTTGGCCGCGGTTACGGCCGTATCATCTTGATTATTCAACATTAAAATCAGGCTGCTAAACCGGTCGCCCACCCCGGCAAAAGATTGGGCCTGGGCCAGCGGCAAAATGACTCGGTTTTGGTCAATACTGGGAAAGCCGGTATCGACCAGCCCGGCCACAGTGAATATCCCTTCCTGTGCTTCGCCGTTGGCATTGCTGGCGGCCAGGCTGACGCGCTGGCCAACGCTGATATCCATTTGATCGGCCAGCACCTTACCCACCAGAATGCGGCCGCGATCATCGTTGTTAAGGTACTCCCCGGCCACGATGCCCTCGCGGATTGGCTCATGAAAGCGATCCTCCGTATCAATACCGACGATTTCGATGCCAAACGATTCCTGGGCCGTACTGAGCAGCCCGCCGCTCCACAATACCGGCGCCGCCGATTGCACTTCCGGTATCGCTTCGGCCTGTGCCGACCACGCTGCTGCATCCTTGAGCAAATCCCTGGACAACAAGCTGGCCTTATCGGCATCGTAGCTTTCAGCCCGGATTTGTAAATGGCCGGTACTTATACGAACGCCGTCGGCAACCATGCTGGAAACCATTCCTTCTATCAGGCTGCTAAAAGCCAAAACAACGACCAGACCCAGACCAACAGCCAATGCCGTTAATGCCGTTCTACGGCCGTTGCGCGCTAAATTACGGTAAGCAATGGAAAAGAATTTACGAATTGCCATCAATCTCCTCCATATCAAATGTAATGCAGTGATTCTGCCGGCTCCCGCTGGGAAGCACGCCAGGCCGGAAACAACGCCGCCAGTGCGCCAATGATCGCCGCCGCAAAGCCATAGAGTATGATTGCTGTACCGGAGATGGCCGGGTAGAGATGCGTACCCATCAAGGCATAAAGTTCACCAAAGTCACTGAGATCGCCATAAATACCAGATAAATCAATGCCCGTCCGGCCGATCCACATAATCAACAACCAACTTACAAAACCACCGACGACGGCGCCCAGCAGACCAATGAAAGTGCCCTCCAGCACAAATAATCCCATAATCTGGCGGCCTGTCAGCCCCATAGCTGCCAGCACACCCATTTCTCGTGTGCGCTCAAAGACGGCCATGAGCATCAAATTCAGAATGCCGACGGCGCCCATCATCATCAGAATGCCGCCCAGCAGCAGCCCAATCACCCGATCAATATCCAGCGCATCCCGGAATTCCGGGCGCAGTGTGTAGATTGAATCGACCTCGTGGTTGGGGAATTCAGGTGCGATGCTGTCAATCAACGCATCTTCTTCGCCAATCTTTTTCAACATCACAGCGACTTCCGTCACTTCGCCGCGTAAGTTGTACAATGTTTGCGCCGTGGACAGATTGATAAAGACAAGCCCTTTTTCGGCCTCGCCCAGCCCCAAATTGAAGATGCCGACGATGGTCATTGACCGCTGGCGCATCGATTCATCTTTGCGCCGCCCCAAAAGAGAGACGCGGTCGCCAACGGAGACATGGAGATGATCGGCCAACGCCTGGCCAATCACGATGTTGTCGCCATCTTCCGGCGTTAAAAAGCGCCCTGAGATGATATTTTCTGCTGCCAGACTGATGGGGGCTTCGATTTCGGGTTCAATGGCGGTGATGTTGACGGTGCTCGAGGCATCGCGGTTGCTAATCAGCCCGCCGGTATTGATCCGCCTGGAAACGGCTAGAACGTTGGGCTGTGCCCGCACCGCAGTCAGGATGCTATCGACGTCGGCGACGGGCAGCATTGGCAGCCGGGACGCTTTTTCGCGGTAGCCGGGGGCGTGAATGAGTACATTGCCGCCATAGAGCCGCACGGTATTGCCATAGACTGTTTGATCCATCCCGTCCATTACGGCTTGAAACAAGATGAGCAAGAACATACTCAGAACGATGGCCACTGCGGAGATTATTGTTCGCCGCCCATTGCGCCACATGTTACGCCAGGCCATTTTGATGAATTTCAGCATATCGACATTCCCTTTTAGACTGACGGCCAGTTGACGAAATGGATGATAAAGCAGTGGTTACTTTTTGGCAATATACCTATCATGGGAGACCTGCGGGGTTTCCATTGTAAAACCTCGCAGGTCTTTGCCACGCTTTGGTTCTTCGTTTTAGTCAGGGATACTGTCTTGGGGCTGGGGTACACGGCCGTTGCCCACCACTCCCATCTCTTTTTGTAACAGCAGCCCCATCAATCCATCGATCATACCGGAGCCATTGCTGCCACTTACCGACACATCCGGCACAACGCGTACCTGACGGTCGCCGATAACCTGCATCAGCTGCAGCGCTGTAAACCCTTGCGGCCCCAGCGCCTCCACACCAGCGCGGTACGCTTCCGCCTTTGCCTCGCCGATTTTGCGAACGGCTTCCGCTTCACCCAACGCCTGCAAGCGTGTGGCTTCCGCTTCGCCGGTAGCCCGCTTGATTTCCGATTTGGCCTTCAATTCGGCAATCGTCACCCCTTGCTCCGAGCTGACCATGTCCTGCTGGATGTCGGCCATGGCTGTGGCACGAACTAACTCCTGCCGCTGCACCTGAGCCAGTTTTTGAATATCATACGTTTGGCGCTGCTCTTCGGCGATTTTGCGTTCCGTTTGCGTACGCATCAGTTCATCGGGCGGCGTAATATCGCCAATAAGCGTATCCAATGCCTGCACATCATAAGCGCTGATCGCCCGGCGAATGTGTGCGGTTGCTTCCACCTGCCGTTCGCTGCGGGCGCTCAAAAAGTCCAACACCGTGTACGCTTGAGCCGAGTTACGGAAATAGTTGCCGACGATGGGCTGCAAAACGTGGTCTACCAGATTTTGTACAGACCCAACACGAGAAATAACTTTGGGCGCTTCCGGCGCGCCGATGTGGATAATCTGCGACACATCCAGATTGAAGGCGAAGCCATCCTTAGAACGGACCGTGATGGGGGCTAACTGGGCATCGTAGCGATGGGATTCGGTGCGGCTGGCCCAGTTGAGGACAATATTGGTCGTCGGTACCAGTTCCACTTTCATTACCATGGGGTTGATGGGATGTTTGCCGGGATACAGCGGTGTGACCCAAACGCCTTTGTGTCCCGGTTCGACCAGATTGCCATGTTTGAATGTTTCACCACTGACGTCTTGATGGGCTTTGCCGACGTAGGCAATAACGATGCCGACATGGCCAATGGGAATTTCGGTCATGGGTACTTGTTCCACGTTGACGAACCAGGGGTTGAGGTTCCAGGAGCCGGAAAGCAGAACCTGTTCTTGCAAGCCGCGCCGCCCGCCGTTGTTCAGAAAGGTTTGGGCGTCTTGGAAGTTGTTGTGATCGTGAACGATGGGGCCGGCGATTTCACCTTCGTCAATGGAACGGCCGTCCAATGTCGTCACAATCCCTACCCGGTCTGGCTGCACCGAATAGACATGCAGTTGGCGCGGTGTCATACCGTGTGTTTCCGCATTCTGGGCTGTAATAACGGTGAACAAGGCGGTGTTGATGCGATACGTACCGGCAGTCAGGACACTTAGCTGACGTCCTTTTTCGCCCCGATTCATTAAGAATTTGCGGGCGTCCTGGAAATTGTTGCAATCCACCACGCGAGCCATAATTCGTTCCGGCGGAATAGAAGCACCGGCGGCGGCCACAACCAAACCGATTTCACCCTGGGGAACTACCATAACCGGCACTTTACGTACCGCAAAACGCCAGGGGAAGTAACCAAAGTGCCAACCCGGAGCCAGTGTGTCCGCCTGATAACCAGCTTCTCCTTTGAGGGCGATGAGTTGGCCGGGAGCCAGCCGAGGGCCAAATTTCTTGATCACGACACCAACTTCGCGTTCGCTGACAATGACTAATCCCAGCAATGAACGCGCCGACAATGCCACAACAATCAGGCCAGCCAGGCCGATGAATAGAATAAAAAGAGTTGTTGTTAAGAAAGACATGATGTTTCACTCCATTTTTGAAAAGATTGATGAATGGTTAAGACATTTTCCGTTCCGGATAACGGTTGGATTGGGTATATTTCCGGATGATAGTGACGAGTTGTTTCGCTTCTATTTCGTCCATGTTTGGGCCAATCTGGATGGGTTTCCCGTCATAATCAAAGGCAATGACACGGCCGTACACCCCCGGCTTTGGTGGCGAGACAGTACGAACATTATGAACACAGGTCAGTTCATACCGTTTGACCCAATGTAGACCCAATAAACCATGCCGCTGCGTTAGGAAAGCACGATCGATGGCCAGGGTTTGGCGGCCCCACAACTGCCAAAGTAAATCGAACAGCGTGCCGGCGCCGACGACTGTCCACAAGATCGTCCAGGCCAGGAACAAATCATTGCTGTGATTGAGTCCCTGGTGGTTTATTTCATTGACGGTGGCCAGTTCGCCAAATGTCCATCCCATGAGCCAATAGATCAGGATGGGGAAATGGATCCCCTGTTTATGGTTGGGGACGGTGATTATTAATTTGCTGCCGGTATCGGATGTGATACGTCGGGACAGGGCAGGTGTCATAAACGATAACATGATGTACTCCTTAAATGATGCTGTGATCAATCAGTGGGTTGGCTGAGGTACGCGCCGTTAATCCTACCTAAACAGGTAAAAATAGCGGCGTGCGGAACGGCCGTTGCTTATTTATTCAGTTGATGAAACCTAAAAATATTCAGGGGGGAAAAGGCACAAATAACATATCCATCCTCCACCGGGGCTGTTTATAAAGAGTTATCTGCATTCATTTTGCCCCTGAAAATGAATGAGATCATCGCTGATAAAACAACAAAAAAGGCCATCATTGACCCATATGTGCGAAATATTAGCATATTGCCCAAAGACTGTCAATATATTCTGGTCAAGTCGAAGTGGTGTTTCGTCAGGCGATAAGCGGACTGGCGTCAGGTTAAGATGGGAACTTTTGGTGTACACTGATCGTTAAGTAAAGGTTCATGCTAAAATAGTGCGTACAGGTAAAAAACAATCATGGCAAAGAAACGGCCGTTATCCTCCCATCATCCCGCTTACGCCACATCCGTGGCCGATGCACCTACGGAACTGTATATTCCGCTGCCAGGAAAAACCCGGCGTAGTTGGAAACCGCTTGTAGTAATTGGTTTGTTGGTTGGTTTGTTGGGACTGTTGGCCCTGCTGCTGGGGGCCAGTGCATTAATTTATTACAGCGATTGGGTGCTGCCGGGCGTCAGCACATTGGGGGTGGATTTAGGCAGCCGGACAACTGAGGATGCCGCGGCGATTTTGGACACACAGTGGCAGCAGCGAACGATTATCCTCGAAGCAGATGGCATCACCTGGCCAGTATCTCCGGTTGAGTTGGGTATTACCTTGAACACGGCCGTTACCGCCAACCGCGCCCATCAATACGGCCGTTCCCCGGCGAGTTTGTGGCAGTGGCTAAAATCCGGTGGACAAGCCGAAATTACGCCGGCCTGGGAAATTGACTTAGCGGCCGCCGAGGCCAATTTGAACGAACTGGCGGTCCAGTTTGCGGTGCCGCCGCAAAATGCTGGCGTGGAACTGGTGAACGGTCGTTTTCTGGCCACCCCGGCGATTGCAGGCCAGACGCTGGATATTCCCAGCACGCTTGCCTGGCTAGAACAATCGGCCGTACGGGCGGTCACGACCAACCAACTGCAACTGCCCACTTTGCCTGTGGCGCCAGCCATCACCGATGTGAGCGGATTGGTGGAAGAAGCGAATCGTTTGTTGGCAACGGCCGTAACCATCCAGGCTTATGATCCGGTGCGCGATGAAACAGTCAATTGGGTCGTCGCCCCGGAGCAGTGGGGCCAATGGTTAAGACCTGTCGTTGATGCGGCTTTCCCCGACCAGTTTGAATGGACGTTGGATGAAACGCAGGCGCAGACATTCCTGGCCGCTCAGGCTCAGTCGCTGGGTGATGACCGATTTGTGGATGTGGCGGCGTTGGTAACGACCGTTTCGGAAGCTATCAGGATGCAGGAAACGGCCGTGACCCTGCGCATTTATCATTATCCCCAACAGCACGTGGTTCAGTCCGGCGAGACCTTTGCCAGCATCGGCCGGGCTTACGGGATGCCTTACCCGTGGATTCAGCAGGCCAATCCCGGCGTTGCCGACGGCTTATTCGTGGGCCAAACGCTGACAATTCCGTCGCCCGATGCCCTGCTGCCGCTGCCGGTAGTTGCCAATAAACGCCTTATCGTCAGCATTAGCCAGCAGCGGATGTGGGCTTATGAAAATGGCGGCCTGCGGTGGGAATGGCCGGCCAGCACTGGCATTGACGACAGCCCGACATCGCCCGGCATCTTCCAGATTCAAACGCATGAAACCAACGCCTACGCCGGCAACTGGGATTTGTGGATGCCTTATTTCATGGGTATTTACCGGCCGGTACCTACGTCCGATTTTATGAATGGGTTTCATGGTTTCCCCACCCGTGACGGGCAAAACCTGTTGTGGACGGGAAGTTTGGGCCATCAGGTAACCTATGGCTGTATTTTGATCAGTACGGAAAACGCTGTGCTTTTGTATGATTGGGCCGAAGATGGGGTGGTGGTGGAGATACGGCCGTAACCAAGGATAACAACCATGAACATTGGGATTATGGAATTACTGGTGATTGCACTTTGTGGCGTTGGGTCGTTAGTTGTTGTGGGGGCTGCCGTTGTCTACTTCCTTCAGCGCGATCGCGAAAAATAGCCAACAACCAATCCAGTTTCTTGCAGCGTACGCGGTTGTATTTATTCATTGGACGACAACCGCATTTTTTTGCATACTAGTGTTCCGTAGCTATTAAGTAAGCCAACAACTGAAGAATACTGCGAAACACTTAAGCAGTTTAGTATCAACGCGATTGATTATTGTTGGTTTACTTGCGCCCAACTGCACTAGGGCAAATTGTTTTGTGAAAGATGGCTCAATGCTGATAGCAGGAAACAACCAAGGAGCCGTTTCATGCTAAAATTTCACATAGAAAAAGTCACAGAATTGAAACCACATGCCTCAGGTATACCAGTATGCTAACATTTTTACGACGCTTCATGCACCCCCCTGTATTTTCTGACCCTGAGCAAGATTATCTGGCTCGATTATTGCATTTTATGCTTCTCGTCAGCATTGGCTTGACGGGGGTATTTGCTACGCTGGCCCGCCCGTTGGCCAGTGAGCGGTTAGGTCCCCAAATCGCCGCCGTTCTAACAGCCGTGTTTGTTTTGCTTTTCTTGTTACTACAGGGCAGATATTTGGTCTTTGTTAATTATTCATTCGTTGGCTCAACCTACCTGGCCCTTATGGTTACGCTCATTTTTAACGGGGGATTGAGAGATGAGGCGGCGTTGGTTTTGATAGCGCTGCTGCCGCTGGTCGGCTTTTTCCTGGGCCAACGAGTGACGGCGATATTAGGTGTGGTAACGGCCGTATTCTTTATTGGTTTGTTTGCTGCCGAATATCTCAACCTCATACCCGAAACAGAACATTTTGCCGCAGTCGGCGCTGATGAGTTGGTGTTAGCTGTATTGGCCGTCCTGGTCAGCACATTTATTTTGCGCCAATTCATTGGTCGCCTTATTGTCAATGCCCAGCAAATCCGAAAAAAGAATGAAGACCTTATGGCCGCACAGCAAGAATTACAGGCTGCCAAAGAGAAAGCTGAACTCGCTAACTATGCTAAAAGCGACTTTCTGTCCCGGTTAAGCCATGATTTGCGAACGCCGCTCAACAGCGTGATTGGATTTGCCAATGCCTTACTTGACGATGCTTCGTTAACAAAGACAGTACGAACAGATTATATCCATCGTATCCAAAAAAATGGCGAGTATATGCAGCGAATGGTCAATGACCTGCTGGATCTTTCACGTATTGAGGCCGGGAAATTGCAGCTTTATCCGGTAAAGATACCCTTGACGGCCTTCCTCATGGAAATTGTCATGCTCATCCAGATGGAAGTTCAACAGAAATCATTCCAGTTTGTGTATCAATTTGATGAGTCGCTGCCGGTTTTTGTGTCCACCGATGAGACCCGGCTGCGGCAAATTTTGGTCAATATACTGGGGAATGCTGTTAAATTTACACCCAAAGGTAATGTGACGTTTCGAGCCAAGCCAGTTGCTGTGACCGATTCGGTCCAAATCATCCGATTTGAAGTCGTTGACACCGGGATGGGCATCGCGCCATCTGACCTGGAGCGGGTTTTTGAACCGTTTGAGCAAGCCGGTGATGCTGAGCAGCGCGAAAAAGGAACCGGCTTAGGGCTGGCCATTAGCCGGCATCTGGTGGAATTGTTGGGAGGAGAACTTCATGCGGAGAGCAAGGTGGGGACAGGCAGCCGTTTTTGGTTTGATTTGCCGTTTTCGTTAGATGAGTGGTCTACCTAACCTGGATAAACCAGAAAAGATTCTGACACTAATTTTACGAATGAAGAAAAAACTAGTGTAATTCGTGAAATTCGTGTCGAAAAATTCTTGTACACCGTGCAAGAATCTCCCTGATACGGTACTAATTGATCACAACAAGCGCCAGATAAACAAATTCATTCAAAAGAACGGTTCCCTCAAACGCACCGATGTCGATTATGCTGTTTTGGGTCCGGGAACGGCCGTCAAAATCCACCATCCCGGCTTCAGCCAACATCTCACCGCTGTCAATGGCCGGTGAATCAGCCTGAAGATGCAAGTCCGGCGTCACCTCCGATAAAAACAACGGATCGGCAAATTGGGAATGAATATCATTGCCGGTCGCGCTGCGGTAGGCGTCGAAACCTTGATAAGCCACATCTTGCCACTGCCATTCGCTGTTGTCGGCGCCGGCCGGGGCAAAATAGAGATTGTAATCGACGACGTTGCCACTGTTTTGGGTGTAGGCGTTGCTGATGAACAGGCTCTGATCGTTGGCGGCGAAGATGTTGTTTTTGATGAGGTTAACGGCCGTATCAAACTGAATGTACAACTCGCCATTGCCATCTTGCAGGCTGTCGTTATGGAAGAAGGTGTTGTTGACGATGACGCAGTTTTCAGTGCTGCCCCGCTGGGTGTCGTAGCCGCCCATAGCCAGCCCGGCAACCTGGTTGTGGTAGATGAGGTTGTTGCGGACGGTAATATGGCTGGTGGCACGGCCGTTATGCTCGCTGGCCAGCTCAATCCCAAAATTCGACTGGTAAACCCGGTTGCGTTCGATGACGATGCGCGTCCCGCCATCCACGTAAATCGCCGCCGCTGACCGTTCGCCAAAATAAGCCGGATTGCTGATCGTGTCGATGTTGTACACCTCATTTTGGCTGACGACGCCGTCCCGCGCCTGGTCATATGCTGAGTCGGGTGCCGTGCCTTCAAAGCCAATCAGGTCAATGCCGATGTTGTCGTTGTCGTGAACGCGGTTTTGCGTGACGGTGAAGTCGGTGACGTTGCCGTTGAGGACCAGGGCTTCGCTGTTGCCCAGCTTCAAATCGTGCAGATCGTTATTCTGGATGATCAGGTCATGGATGGCGGCCGGCGCTTCCGTGCCATAGACGGCGATGCCGTGGGCATTGCCGTCGCTGCCGCCATTGTTTTCGATGTGATGGATGTGATTGTTACGGAGTTGGATGTGATGGGCGTCGCCGGTAACAAAGATGCCCATTGGCACGCGGTTGGCGCTGCCGGTTGTGTAATTGCGCAGTTCAAAACCGTCGATGATGATGTAATTCTGGCTTTCAATGAGGAATAGGGCGCTGTCGGCGTTGGGGACGGTGAGGGTGGTGGCATCGAGCACGGCCGTTTCCCCCACATAACTTTGAAATGTCACCCAGCCGCCCGCCTCAGAGCCAGAAACATTGATTGTCACGGCTTCCTCGTACACGCCGCTGCGCACAAAAACGGTACTGCCCGGCCCCACCGTGTCGGCCGCATATTGGATGGTGCGCCACGGTTCTGTTTCTGTGCCCGGATTGTTGTTATCACCGGTGACGGCAACGTAAAATGTGCCGCTGATCGCTTCATCGTTGGCTTCGTTGTCTGCCTCGGTGGGCTGACAGCCGCCGGATAACAGGAAAATCAGTACCGCCAGAATCACTTTTTGCCTCAACATGTTTTCATCCTCCAAATTCAATCATACGGCAGGCACGGCTTTAAGCCAACTGCTACTTGCAAACTGCCTGTATCGCCGTATGATTTAAGGTAATTGCTTGGACAATGTGGAGGTTAAAATGACATATCCTGAAGCGGCTTCAACCGGCAAGAATCGCCGGACTCTTATTTTGATTACGTGTGGCGTGTTAACGGCCGTTGCCCTGTGCATCTTTCTCATCGTCGGCGGCGCGGCCGGCATCATCGCCACCGTCTTTGGCTCCATCAAATCATCCGATGTGTACCAGAGCGCCTTGACCGAAGCGATGGCCAATCCCGAACTCCTCGACGCGCTGGGCGACCCGATCAAAGCGGGATTGATACCTTCCGGTTCCATTTCAGTCGAGAACACAACTGGCGAGGCCAGCCTGGCCATCCCCATCTCCGGGCCAAAAGGTAAGGGGACGTTGTACATTGAGGCCACAAAATCGGCCGGAACCTGGACGTATACCGTGCTGGAAGTTGCGGTAGATGGTCAGCCGGGACGGATCAATTTATTGGGGGGACGGTAAGTTGACGGTGGTGAAAACGGCCGTTATCCAGGCCGCCCCCATCCTCTTTGACCGTGAAGCGACGGTTGAAAAAGCGTACCGTCTAACCGCCGAAGCCGCTGCTCAGGGCGTACAACTCATCCTTTTTCCTGAAGCATTCATCCCCGCCTACCCGCGCGGTTTGAGCTTCGGTACTGTCGTCGGCAGCCGCAGCCCGGAAGGGCGGCTGACCTGGGAGCAGTATTGGGCCAATGCCGTCGATGTGCCCGGCCCGACGACCGACCTGTTAGGTCAGGCGGCTCGGGCGGCCAATGCTTACCTGGCCATTGGTGTCATCGAGCGAGATACACAATTTAGCCGGGGCACGCTGTATTGCACGCTGCTATATTTTGGGCCGGAAGGCCGGCTTTTGGGTAAACATCGTAAGCTCAAACCGACTGCTGCCGAGCGCCTCATTTGGGGTGAAGGGGATGGCAGCACGTTGACTGTTCTGGACACGCCGCTGGGCAAACTGGGCGGCCTCATTTGCTGGGAGAATTATATGCCGCTGGCCCGGATGGCGTTGTACAGCAAAGGGGTCGAACTGTACCTGGCCCCCACGGCCGATTCCCGCGACAGTTGGCAGGCGACGCTGCGCCATATTGCCCTCGAAGGGCGCTGTTTTGTCCTGGGCTGTAACCAGTTTGTGACCAAAAGTATGTATCCGGCCAATTTGCCGGGTATCGCTGATTTGGCCGATCAGCCGGAAATCATGTGTCGCGGCGGCAGTGTCATCGTTTCACCGTTGGGTGACGTGCTGGCCGGGCCGTTGTACGATGCGGAAGGCATCTTGTATGCTGACCTCGATTTGGCTGACGTGGCCCGCAGTAAGTTGGATTTTGATGTGGTGGGCCATTATGCACGGCCGGATGTGTTTCAGCTGGTGGTGGATGAACGGCCGTTATCCCCCGTCACCCACCGCAAGGATTAGGCCAGTCCCCCCCCAATAGTTACCCGAAATCAAATCTACTTCAGGAAGTCGCCCAAGGTATTGCGCGCCCAGCCTGACTGACCTGATGCCGGACGCTTTCGATTGCATGGCATGCCAGGTGTTTCGTCATCTGCCATTCTCGCGTGTGTCAATCGGCATGGGAATGTTAGCATTCAACGCTTTTAGATTTACGCTGAATGTAGATTGTCGCCCCCTGGTTCTATCAAGATCGCTTGCACATGGTGTACTAACAAACGTTGTTCGCTCGTTAGCGCTATCGTTTGGAAGGTCGTTATTTTGTCCATATTTAATGAGAATGAGATTAAATACCTTTACAATATATTGACAAATAATGTTCAATATCTATAATTATTTTTATGCGCGCGATTATTAACTTTGAAAACAAAAAGTAACGACTAAGCCCGTTGCCTGAGCTTGTCGAAGGCAAACCGGTCTTAGTCATTACAATAAAAAAAACTTTAGGAGAGTGTGTGATGAAAAAAAGTATGTTGATTTTATTCTCTGTTGTGATGCTCGTCGTCATGGCTGTCGGTTCAGTAGGTGCGGCCAATGTGGCTGAATCAAGCGACTTTGTCCCCAACATTATGGACATTGCCGCCGCCGATGATCGTTTTGATACGCTGGAAGCGGCTGTGAAAGCAGCCAATCTGGCCGATGCCCTGGCCGCCCCTGGCAGCCTCACCGTCTTTGCCCCGACCGATGATGCCTTCGCCGCCTTGCCCGCCGAACTGATTAATGCCCTGCTGGCTGATCCGTCCGGTGCGTTAACCCAGATTCTGCTTTACCATGTGGTACCCGGCAGCTTCGGCAGCGGCGACGTGTTAGCTTCCTCCTCATTAGATACGCTTCAAGGCAATGACCTGGCCGTTAGCTTGCGTGATGGCAAGCCCTATGTCAATGACAGCCAGATCATTATTACCGATATTCACGCCAAAAACGGCATCATTCACGTCATTGACGCCGTACTGGTTCCCCCCGTCGCTTTGCCGGATACCGGCACGAGCGAGGTGATGGTGGACAAATCCGGTTTGCCGACGATTGCTGAGATTGCGATTGCTGACGGCCGTTTCAATACCCTGGTCGCTGCCCTTTCCGCCGCTGACCTGGCCGAAACTTTCCTCCAACCGGGCGACTACACCGTCTTCGCCCCCACTGATGATGCATTTGCCGCCTTGCCCGCCGGTACCGTAGAAACTTTACTGGCCGACCCGAAAGGCCTGCTGACTAACATCCTTCTGTTCCATGTCGTTGGCGATTCACTTTCCCGCGACCAAATTGCGACCGATGACAATATTCCCACCTTGTTGGAAGGCCAATCATTAACCGTCAACCGCGACGGCAGCAATATCATTGACATCAACGGTGCTAAGCTCCTCATCACTGATATTCAGGCCTCCAATGGCACGATTCATGTGATAGATTCGGTTCTTATCCCCTGAGATAGATAATATTCAGTTGCCCAAGGCAAAAGAGCCAGACCAAGATAGGTCTGGCTCCTTTTCGTTTTAGTTCGAATACCGGATGGATCGTTAAAATCCGCGCTGCTGACTTTGCCAGGGCGGTTCTGAATTTTGCAAGAATTCGGCCACACTTGGCCCACCCAATTGCCGCAGCCGCCATGTACCATAAAGATAGCTGAAAATCAACAACAGCAGCGTCGCCGGCCAGCCTAGGACCAAATTCAAACCTGCCAACTGCTCAGCCTGTGCCGACTGAAATAAATTCAATTGCAAAACAAACCTTAAAAAGAAGAAACCCGCCCAAAACCAGGTAACTTCCGTATAAGCCGGGCGTACACGAGGATGCCAATACCAGTCCCAGGGCCAACGGCGGGCCAGATAACTGGTCCAGGCCACCATTGGTTTTCCGGCCAGAATGCTGCCCACTGCTACTACAACCGTTCCTATTCCGGTTAAAATGCTGGGCAGGAAAAATCCTTCCTCGCGATTCAAAACCTGCACCAGGACCAGGGACAGTAAAACGCCAACAACGCCGCCGACAGCCGCCAAAACCGATTGGCGGCGGGCTAACCGCCAACCCATCAACAAAACGGCCAAAGAGAGAGCGCCCCAGATGGCAACCGTAAAGCCTGCCCACTTGACCAGTATCAAAAACAAGAGCGGCGGTACAACAATATCGATTACGCTCCGACTACCGAATACGACGGCACGCAATTCTTGTAAGAGTTCGTTAAATTTACTTGACATAGGCATTCTGAATAGACAAACTATGAATATACGATTTATTTTAGGATACACATCATGATACGAATTGTCACGGACAGTACCTGCGATTTACCCCAATTAGTCGTTGATCGACTTCAAATTACGGTTCTCCCACTTTACATCAACATTGGCGGTGAGGCATTTCTGGATGGCGTGGATATGAGCCGGCAAGCGTTTTACCAGCAGCTGCCCACGTTCAAATCGCATCCCACAACGGCCGCTCCCGGCCCAGATGTATTCCAACAAGCGTATGACCAATTGGCAGCGGCTGGGGCCAGCGAGATCTTGTCCATCCACATTTCGGAGTCGCTCAGCGCGACCGTTAATATTGCACGGGTGGCGACTAAAGAAGGAACGGCCGTACCCGTCACAGTTCTCGACTCCGGCCAACTCTCGCTGGGGATGGGATTCATGGTACAAACAGCCGCCGAAGCAGCCGCACACGGCGCATCCATGACCGAAATCCTCAGCCTGCTGGAAGAACAAGCCTCTCGGACGCATGTCTTTGCCGTCATTGATACCCTTACCTATCTGCGACGCAGCGGCCGTATGAACGGCGTCGTCGCCAGTATTGGCAGCCTGTTGCAAATCAAACCCCTGCTCAAAATGCACCAGGGCGAAGCCACATCGGAGCGTGTTCGCACCCTGAGCAACGCCTACCAACGGTTGTTGGAGCTGTTAGAATCGGTCGGCCCTGTTGAAATAGCGGCGCTGGTCCACACGCATTCACAAGAGCGCGCCGAATCTCTACGACAGATGGTGGCGCACTTGCTGCCGGACGGAAAAATCCCTTCAGTAGATATTACACCAGTTCTTGGCGCGCATCTGGGGCCTAATGCCGTCGGCTTTGCCTGTGTATCGGCCCGCTAAATCAGAGATACCTTTACTGCCAATGACCAAACCACAGATAAATCGATTAGTGGGAGCGCCCTTTTTTATTCCATGAAATTCTCGGCTAGAAAACGCAGGGTCTGCTGCCAGGCATCCATCGCCGCGCCAGGTTGATTGTAATTCTCTTCAGTAAGGAAAGCATGGCCAACGCCTTCGTATATGGTGATTTCATTAGGGATGGCCAATGTATTGAGCGCGGTCTCGAATTCAAGAACGTCAGCGACCGCGATAGATTGGTCTTCTTCACCAAAAACACCCAGAACGGGTTGGCCATCGGTTAACGGCCGTAACAACTCCTCATCCGTCACCACCGCGCCATAATAAATAATCGTCAGCGCCAGATTCTCCGACTGGCGCATTCCTAATTGGAGCGAATGACCGCCGCCAAAACAAAAACCCATTGAAGCCAGCCGTGTCGTATCCACGTTATCCAGACTCATCAGATAGGCCAGTGCCGCATCGACATCAGCAAACACCTGTTCCTCTGGCGTCGTCAATCGCAGCCATAAGGCGCGGGGAAACTGGGCTGTGACCCGGCCGCGATATGCATCGGGCGCCAAAACGACATATCCTTCGGCGGCCAACGCATTGGCCAGAATCGTCATGCCCTCGTTCAATCCCCACCATTCGTGGATGAGCAGGACGGCGGGATGTGGCCCGGCCCCTTCTGGCTGGGCCAGGTAGCCAATGAGTTCCTGACCGTTGCTGCCGCTGTAGGTGGTGTTGGTAAATTCGGCCGTTTCCGGGCCAAAAGCGGCGTCAAACAATATGATGCCAACAAACAACAAGACGATGAGTGCGAGCAGCCCTAGCAAACCCCCTAGAATACGTTTCAACCATTTCATGAACGCCAATCTCCTTTTTTGGTTTAACTGTAGCAAATTGGGGGGAAGAAACGGCCGTATTCTTTCCATTTTCTCAGCCACACCCCACAAGCCCCAATTCACAATATCTTGTACAATTCTCCCAAACCCTATAGCATTTTATGGTTCTGTGTAAGGGAGAATTCACAA
>JBNKZT010000027.1:0-29397 GCA_050301775.1 Promineifilaceae bacterium (SeqCode) | reverse complement strand
ATCTGCTCCAATGCTTCAACGACGTAAGACAGGAAAAGGAGCGGGCCGTTGTCATTCTTGTCCAGAGAAATCCAGGCGGCCTTTTTTTGCTGATGGGCCAACCAACATGCGACTAGTGTGGTTTTACCAAATCCAGCCGGGGCAGTCACTAAAACGAGTCGTTGATCACGGCCGTTATCCAACTGTTTGAGTAAACGGGGTCGTGTAACGAGGTTGCTGCGCAGCGGGGGAATGAATAACTTGGTGGCCAGCAGTGGCCTTTCTATTTCCTTGCCCATGTGCTCTATCATAGCACAGGAAATAAAAAGCTACCGGAGAGAATTGGGTTATTTACCAATCAGAATGTAAATGGCAAGGCTGACTCTTTTTTAGGCCACCCATTCCATCCGCGCCCCCAGCGCCTGCATCGTCTCCACAAAACCGGGGAAGCTGTCAGAAACGCAGTCGGCGTCATGCACCAGCGTCTCGCCCAGCGTGACCAGTCCGGCGACGGCCAGCGCCATCCCCAGCCGGTGATCATCATGACTGTCTACTTCGGCGCTGTACGGCCGTACCGGTCCCGCAATCGTAAACCCATCCGGATGTTCAATCATCGACACGGCCATTTTGCCCAGTTCACCGGCCAGAACGCCAATCCGATCCACCTCTTTGACCCGCAGTTCGGAAGCATCATGCACGGTTGTCTCGCCGGCGGCCTGCGTCGCTGCCACGGCCAGGATGGGAAACTCATCAATGCCGCGCACGACCACTTCGCCGCTAATCTTGGCGGCGTGTAGTTCGTCAAAACGCACGGTCAAATCTGCTGCCGGTTCGCCGCCGGTGGTGCGCTCGTTGGCGATGGTAAACGAGGCGCCCATCATTTGCAGCATGTCCAGCAGGCCGGTGCGCGTCTCGTTTAGCCCCACATTTTGAATGGTGATCTGAGAATGAGGTACGATGGACGCCGCCACCATTGGGAAGGCGGCCGACGAGATGTCGCCGGGCACAGTTAAATCCAGTGGCCACAACTCGCGTCCGCCGTTGAGTTCAACAATGCCGTCACGCCAGATGACGTCGGCATTCATCGCCGCCAGCATCCGCTCGGTGTGGTCGCGGCTGGGGCCAGCTTCAATGATGCGGGTCATGCCGTTAGCGTACAGTCCGGCCAGGAGGATGGCACTTTTAACCTGGGCGCTGGCGATGGTCATTTGGAATTCGCGGCCTTGCAAGTTGGCGGGTTGGATGGAGAGGGGTGCTTTGTTGTCTTGTGCGCCAATGTTGGCTCCCATTTGTCGCAGTGGATCAATAATGCGGCCCATTGGCCGTTTGCGTAACTGCCCGCTGCCATCTAGCACCGATGGGAACGATTGACCGGCCAGAATCCCGGCCATCAAACGCATAAATGTACCGGCGTTGCGGCAGTCCAGCGAGCCGGTTGGCTCTTGTAGGCCATGCAGACCCTTCCCTTTAATTTGTAAATCCCAAGCTTGCGGCGATTTTTTATCGATCTCGACCTGAATACCTAGTGCCTGGATACCGGCCAGGGTGGCCAGAGTGTCGCCGGCAGGGAGCCAGTCACGGATTGTGGAACGGCCGTTAGCAATCGCCGCCAACATCACCGCCCGGTGGCTAATCGACTTGTCACCCGGAACAGTAATCGTGCCGGTTAACGGTGTTTTTTGGGGACGAATAAGTAGTTTCATGGGAATGAAGGGGTGGGCGACCAGAGGTCGCTGAGGCGACTCGCAAACTTGCCTACTTGCCCACTTGCTACCTCCGCCTCCGTTTGATTTGGCGGGCCACAGCTTGAACTTTCTTATCCTCCCGGTCGGGGTTGAGACGGGCCACCGGCGGACGGCCCTGCACTTTGGCTTCGGCCAGGGCATGGTGTACCAGCAAATGATTGTGGCGGCGCATAAATTCATCATGCGTAGCCTCAGGATATGTTTCAGCATCCTCTTTGCGGGCCGCTGCCAGTTTATCAGCCAGATTTGTGATTTCGGCTGCCGGTAGATAAGCCGCCGACGTACTAAACTCCAGTTGATCTTGAATCAATACCAATCGAGTTAAAATCACTTCGCCAATTTCGACGACACCCCGACCGGATGGCTCATAAACCTCAAACGTTTCACCGGTCGTGAAATTACGCAGTTGCAAGATCTGGCCCTCATAGCCGGTCAGTTCATACGCATCTGACGGACCGGCACTGATCCAGTTAGCCAACATGGTTTGCTGATGCTCCGATAAATCCGCCTGCTTTTCCGATTGATACAATTCAATGAAACGCGGCCCTTCTTTCGGCTGAAAATCAAACATGAACCAGTCAAAAAAGCGTAACGCCTCATATTGGCTCATTTCGTCGGCGTTTTCTACGTCATAAAGGCCATCCCAATACAAGGGCAGCGCCACGGCAAACTCTTCAGCAAATCGGTCGTCACGCGCATAGCTTAATAAATCACGCCGTAAAAATCGGCCGGCTTCTTTCCAGGCCCGTTGTTCACGTTCTGCTTCCTGGTCAATTTTCAGGTGGCACAGTTTGTATTTTTTGCCGCTGCCACAGTAACAAGGGTCATTGCGCTTGGGTTTACTCATTGTTTAATCCTTCGTTGTGTAATCAGTCGTTCAGACGATCCAAAATAGGTAATAATTCAGCCAAATTGGTAATGGTATAATCTGGTTCCACACCATTTAGGTTTTCTTCAATGTGGGGCGGATTCAGCCAGACGCTAATCATACCGGCATTATTGGCTCCGGCAATATCATTGGCCGGGCGATCGCCGACAAAAACGGCCTGGTCCGGGGCTGTGTCAAGCTGTTTTAATGCCGCATGGTAAATAGTCGGGTGTGGTTTGATATAGCCCACGTCGCCCGATGTCAATCGAACGTCAAAATAGTCGAGTAGTTGATAATGGCGCAGTTCCACATCACGCATCCACATGGGCATCATGGCGTTGGTGATCAGGCCGATTTTATATTTGTTTTGGCGTAAATGTTCTAATACGGGGATTGTTTCCTGGTAGGGAAGTACGCCGGGCATGGGCTGCCAATCATACACGCGCATGACCGTATCAAGATTGATGCGGCTGCTGTCAAGTTGGCAGGCCTCAAATGTATCTTGGAGCACTGTGGCGAAGCAGACGCTTTCCCAGGTTTTATTGGCACGATCCCAACTTTTTTTCAGGATGGAATGGTATTGTTGGTGAAACTGTTTTTTATTTGGCAGCTTATACCCTGATTGGGTTAAGTAATCATGGACGTTGCCGATGTTGACAAGACTGATTTCTTCCCAACTCTTGGTTCTGGTTGACCAATCAATGAGGGTGTCATCAAAATCAAATAAAACGGCCGTTATCCGCGGCATCTTACCCCCTAATTTGCGCCTAAGCTTTACGGTTATTGGCCAGGTGATCTAACAACAGAATAAGTCTGAAGCCAACAACGGCCAGTCCAACAGCAAATGCAACTTCGATTATATCGGCGCGATTGGCCAGCATAGGTAAGACATCTGCTTGTTCGGTGACGATTCGTTCGCCAAAGCTGTCCAGCACAAAGCTGCCGTCAGTATGGGTCAGCCATGCTTCATCCCTTTTCCAGGGCCACACTTTACGCAGGCTGCCTATCATTAAACCAAGCAAAAGGGCAATTGTGCCGTCGTGGTACTTTTTGAACAGCCAGCTCAGGATTTGGGCAAAGGTGACCAGGCCGATGAGGGCGCCGGCGGCAACCAAGGCCAGGGTGAAGAGGTCACGGCCGTTTACCGCATTCAGTACATACTCATATTTGCCCAGTAGAACGAGGATGAAGGCGCCGGAAATGCCGGGCAAAATCATAGCGCAAATGGCCAGCGCCCCGCTTAAAAAGAGAAACCACCACGTTTCCGGCGTTCGTGCCGGGACGAGGCCGACAAGTAAAAAAGAGGTCACCGCACCGAGAAGCAAAACAGCGCCCAGTGCGGGCGTCCAGCGCTGGACACGTTTGCTCACCATGAGGACGGAGGCTAACACCAGCCCAAAAAAGAAGCTCCACAAATAGACGGGTTGATTGACAAGGAGTTGTTCCAACAGATGGGATAGAGTCAGAATGGCCAGGCCAATGCCCAGGCTAATGGCCAGCATAAACTCCCAGTTCAGAATGGCGAGGGCATCCTTGATACGAAATTTGAATACGGCCCGAAAGAATTCGGGCTGGCCAATCATGCGAATGGAGTCGATGAGTTCTTCGTAGATGCCTAGAATGAGGGCCATTGTGCCGCCGGAAACACCGGGCACGATGTCCGAAGCACCCATGGCCATGCCACGCATAGCCAAACCAATGTAGTCACGCAGGGTACGTTTTGTTTTTTGTTGAGTAGGGGTGACGGGTACGGCCGTTTCCTGTTCAATCATAGTACCTGGGTAAAGAACTCGCTTTAGCTGACGGGTTCAGCCGCTTCAGCCTTCTTTTCATTGCGTGCTTTCCAATACTCTATAAACATAGGCACAATGGAGACTAAAATGATGCCGATAATGACCAGTTCAAAATTGGCTTTCACAAAGGGGATATTACCGAAGAAGTTGCCCATGAACAGGAAAAGCGTTACCCATAAAAAGCCGCCGATGACATTGTAGGAAATGAAACGGCCGTATTCCATCGTGCCCACACCGGCCACAAACGGCGCAAATGTCCGCACAATAGGCACAAAACGGGCCAACACAATTGTCTTGCCGCCATGCTTGGCATAAAACGCTTCCGTTTTTTCAAGATATTCTTTTTTCAACACCTTCTTCAAAAAACGATTTTGTGTGTCAAAAATAGCCAATCCTAACTTGTGACCAATCCAGTAATTTACGGTATCACCCAAAACAGCGGCTATAAACAAAAGTCCCCACATAAAATAAATGTTCAAAGAACCCAGCGCTGCAAACGTTCCTGCCGCAAATAGCAGCGAATCGCCTGGCAAAAATGGCGTCACCACCAGCCCGGTTTCAATGAAAATAACGACAAATAACAACCCATATGTCCAGCCGCCATAATTCTGGATGACAACACTCAAGTATTCATCCAAATGAAGGAACAAATCAACAATACTTTTTAGAAATTCCATACCTCACCTTAATCAAAAAAATTCTTGTCAAATCGAACGGAGAATTATATCACAGCCCCAAATTGGGGCGAGTGTACAAAAATAGCTCCAGAGGGGAGGACTCTGGAGCTAAAAACAAAAGGAGAAAAATTGTGTGTGTCTGTCAAAAAGATACTACCAAAACTGTCGATCCGTAAATGGGAAAACCTTCCTATTTGCGGAAAAGCTCGCGCACAATGATCTCGCGTTGAATTTGGCTGGTGCCCTCGTAAATCTGGAAAATTTTGGCATCCCGCATGAGTTTTTCTACCGGATATTCAGCCATGTAACCGTAACCACCAAACACCTGGACGGCATTGGTGGTGATTTTCATTGCTGTATCGGCGGCAAATGCTTTGGCAAAGGCTGCGGCCGTTGTGTTTTGCACCCCGGCGTCAACCGCCCAGGCCGATTTCCACACCAACAGCCGGGCTGCTTCCAACTCCATAGCCATATCAGCAATCATGTGGCCGATGGTTTGATGCTGCCACAACAGTTTGCCAAATGTCATGCGCTCTTTGGCATATTTGATCGATTCTTCCAGGGCGCGGCGGGAAACGCCCAGCGCACCGGCGGCCGTACCAGGACGGCTTTTATCAAACACTTTCATAGCAATGATGAAGCCCATGCCTTCCTCGCCCAGCAGATGGGTGGCCGGCACTTTAACATTCTCAAAAATGACTTCGGCCGTGTCCGAGGCGTGTTGTCCCATTTTGTCGAATGGCTTTCCCACACTGACGCCTTCCCAATCCCGGTCAACAATGAAGCAGCTCATCCCTTTGTAACGCACTGACGGGTCAGTATAGGCAAAAACGGTATAAAAATTGGCCACAGTCGCACCGGTAATAAAAGTTTTGCTGCCATTGAGGATGTAATAATCGCCCTCTTTGCGGGCTGTTGTTTTGATGCCGGCCACATCGGAACCGGCTTCCGGTTCGGTGGCACAGTAAGCCGCCATTTGGCCATCGGCCAGGCGGCCGCCATATTCTTTTTTCTGCTCTTCGTTACCGGCAATAAGGATTGGCAAGGTGGCTAACCCATTTACAGAAATGGCTGTACTTATGCCGGAACAGCCCCAGGCTAGTTCTTCACCGACCAGGATTTCTTCGAACAAACTTAAGCCCAGACCGCCATATTTTTCGGGCACATTCATGAATGTCAAGCCCATTTCTTGCGCTTTTTTTACGACTGGCCAGGGATATTCATGGGTTCTGTCATAATGCTCGGCAACGGGAGCTATATCATTTTTGGCAAATTCACGGGCTAACAACTGGATTTCTTTTTGTTCATCGGTGAGGGCAAAACTTACGGTTCCGTTATCGCTCATATCAGGCTCTCCTTTCTTGTGACGCATGACTTCATGATGTTATGAAGTCATGCGTCAGGTGTTACTTGTTATGATTGTCTTAACTCGGTCTTCAAGATTTTCCCTGTCGCATTCATAGGCAGGGTGTCACGGAAGACGATTTCACGAGGGTATTTGTAGGCGGCCATGTTTTCTTTGGCCCAGGCCATAATTTCAGCTTCGCTGGCGGTGGCGCCTTCTTTACGGACGACGAAAGCTTTGATTTCTTCACCATATTGGTCATGAGGGATACCGATGACGGCGGCCAGGCTGACATCAGGGTGGGAAACCAGTGTTTCTTCAATTTCGCGGGGATAGACGTTAAAGCCGCCGCGAATAATCATATCTTTGACACGGTCAGTAATGTAAACATAGCCATCTTCATCTTTGCGGCCAATGTCGCCGCTGTGGAACCAGCCGTTGCGGAAGGCTTCGGTGGTGGCTTGCGGTTTTTTGTAGTAGCCTTTCATAACGTTGTGGCCGCGAATGACGATTTCACCCAATTCGCCCTGGGGTACGTCTTCGTCTTCCACGTCTACAATGCGGATGTCAACACCCCAGACGGGCAAACCAACAGAGCCGGGTTTGCGCTCCCGATTGACGCGATTGAATGAAGCGACGGGACTGGTTTCGGATAAGCCATAGCCTTCGAGAATTTTGACGTTGAATTTTTCGCCAAAGGCTTTCATTACCTCGACGGGCATGGCTGCGCCGCCAGAGAAGGCGTAGCGTAAGGTTTGAGAGATTTTGTCCAGGTCGTATTTGTCGGCTCCGGGGTGGTTGAGCATGGCCCAGTACATGGTTGGTACACCAGCGAAAATGGTAATGTTGTCACGCTGCATGATGCCCAGGGCGGTGTCAGGATCGAAGCGGGGCAGCAGGCTGATGGTGGCGCCGTTGTAAAAGCCGGCGTTCATTTGTACGGTTTGCCCGAAGGAATGGAAGAGGGGCAGGGTGATGAGATGAACGTCGTCGGGCTGGGCTGCGTACATGCTGTCGCTAAGACGGGCGTTTAGGACCATGTTGAGGTGGCTGAGTTCGGCCCCTTTGGGTTGGCCGGTTGTGCCGCTGGTGTAGAGGATAACGGCCGTATCCTCTGAACTCGTTTGTACCGTGGGGTAAGTTGGCGGCTGGTTGTGCATCAACATGCCCAACGTTTTGGCCCCCTCAATGGGGGAGGGTGCGGCCGGATTGGCGGTCATAATGAAGAAATGTTCACAGGAATTGGCTTCCTGGAACCCGCCCCAGCCCATCTGGCCCATCGGTAAAACTTCTGTGCCTTCAAAACAGAAATAGGCTTTGGCGTCGGAATCTTGCAGATGGTAGGCGATTTCACGCGGTTTCAGCAAGACGTTGAGGGGAACGACGACAGCGCCGGCTTTGAGGATACCGTAGTAGACGATGGGGAAATAAGGGATATTGAGGCAGCTCAAGGCTACTTTATCCCCTGGCTGGATGCCCAGTCCGGTTAGACCGTTGGCGACCTGGTTGGCGGCGGCGTTTACGGCCGCATACGGTAATTTGGTCTCGTTAAAGATAATAGCCGTGTGCGTCGGTTTTTCCCGGGCACTATCTTCTAATAAAGTAGCTAAATTCAACATAAACAAGCCTCCTCAAAATGATTAATGGGAATCAGTAAAACTATTCGGAAAACCACATAGGCCACAAACGTTATCACATTGGGGTATAAAATCTATGGATTCTGCGGTTTCCCTATATGAAAAAAGAGACGGCGCAAAAGGCCGTCTTTGTTCTAACTTTCTGTATGTGGCAGTTCTTGCTGTAGACGTTCAACTTTGGGCAGGTCGATTGTCATCACACCATCTTCTTGACCGGTGTCAATTAATGCTTCACGAGGAATTTGCCCTTGTTCGGCGATGGGGCCTTCAACAAATACTTTGGCCAGAGCAAAGCCGGTAATATGCCCTTCTTCGCCAATGATGATATCGCCAATGGTGCCGACTTTGGTGCCGCCAGGGGTATCGACCTCACGCCCTTTTATTTTACTCAATCGAGGCCAGGTTTCGGCCTCGACCAGGTCATTGCTTTCGGTAATGACTTCGGAATTTTTTACCAAAACGGCGTCAATGCCAAATACGATGATGCTGTCGCGGGGAATCAGGAAATTTTTGCGTTTCAGGAGACCTTCGGTACCGAGGTGGATGCCGGTTAGCCAGTACAACTGGTCGTTGAGGTATAAATCTTTGACGGTCCCCAGTAAACGGCCGTCTGTAATGCTGATGATTGGTTTGCCAATTAAATCTTTACCTGCGCGCATGTGGCTTCTCCTAAATTGTTGCTTTGAGAAGGAATAGGGACATAGAATGATTATAGTGCGAGATTGGGCCAAGGTAAAGTGATGTTATTGTGGTTTTCATATGAATTAAATTTGCCAGTTACGGCCGTTCCGATAATCTAGTAGATTATGGTCAATCAATATACTTTGGCCGACGTCAAACAGGCGCTGAATTTACCCGAATTTGACGCTGCTGCCGCTCATCAAAAAATGTCTCCTATCACCCGCCCCATCCGGCGGCCTGATTCCATACCCGGACAGGCCCGTTTAGGCGGTGTGCTCATTTTGCTTTACTGTTTTCAAGAAGAATTGTATCTGGTTCTGACCCGGCGGCGAGAGGATTTGAACAATCATGCCGGGCAAATTTCTTTCCCCGGTGGTAAACATGAGGCGGATGAGTCGTTGCAGGAAACGGCCGTACGCGAAGCCCATGAAGAAATTGGCGTCAACCCGTCCGGCATCACGATATTAGGCCAGTTAACCCCGTTATACGTCTTGCCGTCTGACTTTGAAGTTCACCCTACCGTTGCCTGGTATGCGAATGGGGAGCGGCCCAAATTTTACCCCAGCGACGACGAAGTGGCCGAAATTTTGGAAGTGCCGCTGCGTCATCTGCTCCAGCCGGACACACGTGTTGAAGAGTTGTGGACTTTGCGTGGCCATGATGTCATGGTGCCGTTTTTTGCTGTAGATGGTCACAAGGTGTGGGGTGCGACGGCGATGATGTTAAGCGAGTTTGTGGAACGGTTGCGGGAAATTAAAGATTAAAGTTGGACATCGGCTCAAGAAATGGATAACTTGCGTTTTCCGCTTTGGTCCGCTGACTGGCGCTGTACCTGAACCGAAACGGTCAAGTTTATTGCTTGAACCACGGGTAGGGCAGACAAGATTTGGCGTACGGCCGTTTCCACCCCCACCATCTCCTCGGCCTGCACCGTCACCCGCAGCGCCGTCTCCGATACCGCTGCCGCAAAGTTCAGCACGCCCTCAATCGAAAAGAGGGCATCGTCCAAATCGGCCATTGTGATGAAATGGTTGGCGGTGTGGGGGAAACGGCCGTGCCAACGAAACCGAACCTTCTCCAGCCGCCTCAAAACCGTGCCGCAAGCACAATCACCCGGCAAAAAGCGACTGATGTCCCCCGTGCGGTAGCGAACCAGCGGCATCCCCTGCCGCGTCAGCGTGGTAAACACCAACTCGCCGTACACCCCATCCGGCAGCAGTTCCCCCGTTTCCGGGTCTACAATTTCAAAATACATATCCGCCTCACGCAGATGATAGCCCTGCCGTGCTGCGCATTCCACGCCGCCGCCCAGCCCCATTTCCGTCATGCCATAGTGATTATAAACTGTACAGCCCCAGGCCGTTTCAGCCGCTTGCACAATCGCAGCCGGCACATGGTCAGTGGTCAGCAGCACGCTTTTCAAATGCGGATTGGGAAACTGTTGTGCTGCCGCCGACCGTACCAGCGCCAACACCTGCACCGGCATACCTACCACACCAGTTACCTGCTCATCGTGCAAGACAGCTAGTGTCTGCGCCACATCCGTTACCAGCCCATGCCGGATGCCCACTGCGCCCAACCGATCTAACGCCTGGGCCAGCAAATCGCCGACACTGCCCGGCCGTTCACAGGGTAGCAAAATCAGCACCCGGTCGCCCGGCGCGGTGAAGGTGGACATGCCGATGTGGAAAAAATCGCGGGTCAACTCCTGGTCAGCGGTGGTGAAGTAGAGCCGTTTGGGTGTGCCGCTGGTGCCGGAGGTGTCCAGCGTCACCACCCGCTCAATATTGCTTTGGGAGACGCAGAGGAGGGATAACGGCCGTTCCCGCACATCATCAGCCGTCATAAAAGGAAACGCCTGCAAATCAGCCAGCGAGGTCAACCGGTCAGGCAGACCGGCCAATTTCTGCCGGTAAAACGGACTTCTCCTGCGGCACAAGTCCAGCGTTTCTTGCAGTTTGTGTAACTGGTAATCGGCAATTGCTTCCCGCGATAATTCCTCCGGCGAACAGCCAATTTTTTGTGCAATCCAGGACTGTAACGGTGTTAATTCAGGCATAACGTTCTCAAGATTGGACCAATCTCAAAGATTGGTCCAATCTGTGTCCGCGGTACAGCGCACGGCCGTTCCGATCCGTCAAATTATAGGCGCAAAAGGGAATGAGACGACCGTCCGAGCTGACAGTATGGATGCAGCAGTCACGCAGCCGCTCTAAATCCAGCGTCCACGCATCCTGAAACGCCATGCTGGAAATAAAAAAGGTGTGCGTTTTCGCCCGCTGCAAGAACACGTTCCACTCGCCCAGGCTGGGACCGCCGCCGTTCACCGGTTTCACGTCGCCGAGGGCAATCCAATTCGTGGCCACAAACGCCCGCGCTTTGGCTGCCCCTTCCGCTGCGCTGATGGGCTGGCAGCCACAGCTTTGCGCCTCGTGTTTGCTCCAGGGGATGAGACGACCGTCCGGCATCAACACAAAATTGCCATGAAACGAACACAACGCATTCTCGCACCCCGGCGGCGCAAACGAATCCTGCTTTACCAGCCCGCCGGTTTGAGCCACGACAGCCTGAATTACGTCCGGGATAGTTATCCGGTCGGCATCGGTTGGCGCGATGGGGTAACGGCCTGTCGTGAGCTTGTCGAACCGGCCGAAATAGCTGATGGGTTGGAAATGCACGCCACGCACTGCCGGGGCATAGCGCAGCGCAAACCGAATAATCTCGCCAACGTTGTGGTCGTTGACGCCCGGTTTCAGCACCGGCACCAAAATCACGCCGATGTCGTTGGCGGCGCAGTTCTCGATGGCCGCGATTTTCTGCGCCAGCAACGGCCGTCCCCGCAGCGCCTCATAAATGGCATCTTCCGTGCCATCAAACTGCAAAAAAACGGATCTCAGCCCGGCGGCCCGCAGCGTGGCCGCGTACGCCGGGTCTTCCGCCAGGCGCAGCCCATTCGTGTTGACCTGAATGAAGCCAAAGCCCAATTCGCGTCCCAGGCGGATGATGTCCGGCAGATCGCGGCGCACGGTCGGATCGCCGCCGGAAAGCTGCACGTTGCATGGGCCGCTGCTCGCCAACAGCATCCGGTACCAGCTTTCAATGGTTGCCATGTCGGGATCGGGCGGCGGCTGATGGGCGGCGTCGGCAAAACAAACTGGGCAGCGCAGGTTGCAGCGCTGGGTGATTTCCAACAAAGCGGTGCAGGTTTGCTGGCGATGGTCGGGGCAGATGCCGCAGTCGTAGGGGCAGCCGTGGGTAACGGCCGTTCCTGGTCTTTCCGGGTAAGCTGGAGTCTTAGGCCGTACCCAACCGGCATACGATGCCGCGCCGCGCCAAACAACAGTCTCAAACGTCCCATGCTCCGGGCAGACCTTGCGCAGGTACACCACATCATCCCGCAGCACCCGCTCCGCATCCAATCGCGCCAGGCACTCCGGGCAAACGCTTTCCGTGGTGGACAAAATGTGTGTTGAGTCGGTCATTCCTGTGTTTTTACTGTTGCGTATTACGTATTAATTTTGGACTACGCACTACGCACTATTTTGCACGCCATATTTTTCCAACAACTCATTCGCTTTTTCATAAGTCGTGATCACCAGATTAGGGCAGCGGGTTTTCATGTTGGCCGGTTCGCTGGCCAGAATCTCTTCACAGCGGATGCCGCCATAATTCTGACCGTGTTCTTCTTTGAACCAGGCCACCATTTCCTGTACCATCTGATCGGTTCGGGGATCGTCTGGCTCGTCAGGCAGGCCCTTGCCACTGTACAGCCCTAGCAGGCAGGCCCCGCCGGTGAGTGCGCCGCACGTTTCCCTGGCAAAGCCCAGGCCGCCGGCCAGCCCTCGCGCTGCCCGAATTAACGCCGGATTGCTTTCGCCCCGATCTTCCAGGGCCATACTCAGCAAAATCTGGCTGCAAAAAAAGCCCTGCTGCTTCAATTCCATCATGCGCATTAATTCTTCCATCGCATTTTCCTTTTTCCCGCGGAGGACGCGGAGTGCGCAGAGAAAAGAAAAAATCTTCGCGGCTCTCCGCGCCCTCTGCGGTTAGTTTTCTTTCCTTGCCAGGAGGAGGAAGTAGCCGGGTTTGAGATTGGCAACGGCCGTTCCCACCCCCACACCATCCTCGCCGCTGCAGCCCCAAAAATTCGCCAGCGACCCGTAATCCCAAATAATTTGCACCGTCAACTGCTTCAACGCCTCCGTATTGTCTTCCCAAAACACAATCTCAAATCCAGCTTCAGCTAACAGCGCTTCGATCTGCGCCTGGCTGAACGCGCCGCTGACGCAGCAGGAAAGCGGCAGCCGCCGCGCCGCTGCCATGCCTGCCGGATTCCCGGCCAGCATGTCGCTGAGAATCAGCGTGCCGCCCGGCCGCAGGACGCGGGCAAATTCGGCCAGCGCCCCCGCCGCGTCGTCCATCAACGACAGGCAGCACTCGGCCAACAGTGCGTCGAACTGGTGTGTAGGGAAGGGCAGGGTTTCACCTCGGCCTTGCGTGAAGGGGAGATGGGGGGATCGGCCCGCCGTGTCACCACGGCCGCCCTGCCCCAGCAACTTCGCAGACGGATCAATCCCCACTGCCCGCAAGCCCAGCCCGGTCAAATAATCTACCGTCGCCCCCGCGCCGCAGCCCACATCCAGCACCCGTGCCCCGTCCGGCAAGCTGGCCATCGCCACTGCCCTTCGCGTCAGCGCCAGCCCGCCCGGCCGGATCGTGTCCCCGGTTACCCGCTGTACGTCCTCTAATTCGTAAACACGGCAAACGTCGTTCATAAGATTTCATCGCAAAGAACGCAAAGGGCGCAAAGATTTTTATTTTTCTTTGCGTTCTTCGCGTCCTTTGCGGTTCATTTATCCTCCAACGTCTTCTCCACTTCCGCCATTTTGCCCAGCGCCAGCGCCTCCGGCACAAATGATTGCCCACATTGCGGGCAGACCGGCAAATCTACCGGGAAACTGCTGCCCAGGTAAGACACATCCACTTTTTTGATGACCAGCGCCACCTGGCAGCGGGCGCAAATCCAGTTGGCGGCGTCGGCTAAATCCAGTTTCACGCTCACGGCCGTTTCCCCTCCCCCACATCCATACGATGACTGTAGGCATTGAAAATTGTGTAAGCGTCACCTTCCTGCGCATATTCCACCCAATACGTCACCGTGTTGGGCCGGAATTGGGCCAGAAAATGACCGGTCGCCGGACTGAGCAGCTTTTGGTCGCTGCGTTCGGCAAAAGCAATCACTTGCTGCAAATCTTCGGCCAGAATGAGCCGATCTTCCATCAATGCCAGCACGTCATCGCTCAAGTTTAGCTGGATGTTTTCGTATGTTTCCTGTCCTGTCACCGTTTCACCCCATCGTTCTTGTAACAACTGTCGTTTCAGCCGGGCGCGATTTTCATGCTTTTGCGAGAAGCCCGGCCCGCGCCCGCCGTTGCGGGTCGAGCTAAAAATCAAATCCAGCAAATGGCGCGTTGGTTTACCCTGAGCAGCGAAATAGTCGCGGCAGACGGCGCAGTAAGTGACATAATCGGCCGGACTTTCAGCGATGCGCTGTGCCACCACTTTTTTCGCCAGATCGCGGTTGGCGTAGACCATCAACCCGCCGAAACCGCAGCAGGTCGTCGTTTCCCGGCTGCGCGGCAGTTCGTCCACGTCGTAACCCAGTTGGCCGACGAGGCGGCGCACGCTGTCTTGCACGGCCGTTTCCCCCCGTGTCGTGCAGGGATCATGGATAGCAATAGCATCGGTTGGTTCGAGAACTGCCGTTTCCGGCAGCCCCTTTTCCTCCAATACCGTATACAGCGACACCAACTCCACCTCCGGCAGTCGCGCTTTGAACGTCTGGAAACAGCTAGAACAGGCCAGCACCACTTTCGGCCGGCCCAATTCATCGCAGCAGGCCTGGAACTGCGCCAGAGCGTCGTCACGCAAATCAGTGCGTCCGGCCCAATCGGCCGGTGCGCCGCAGCAGCCCAGCAGCAGTCCCACGCCGCCGTCGAGATTGCTTTGCAGGTAGTCGTAAACGGCCGTTACCTGCCCCGGCGACGATCCGGCCAACTGGCAGCCGGGGAAAAAGACGTACTCGCTCGTCATCGTGCTCGGTTGGTGACGCGCCAAGGCAAATTTGTCGCTGTTGCTGAAAGCCATGTCACGCAGGGCAAACTCGTGGGCCGAGGGTGGCATTCGCTTTTGCTGCACCATCACGCTCCGCGCCGTTTTACACACCGCGCCCATGTCAAAATTCGTTGGGCAAACGGCGGCGCACAGCCCGCAGGTGGCACAGGAATTGATGAACTGGTTGGCATGCCGTTCGCCCATGACGATGGACAGATTGTTGTACACCTTGCGCACGTACTGGCGCGGATAGCTGCCATACTCTTGCAGATACTCGCACACCTTCACGCATTCCAGGCATTGGCACTGGATGCAGCGCTGCGCTTCAGCGATGGCCCCGTCCTGGCTGTAACCAGTTGCCGGCAGCGGCACAGCGTTTGATGGCTCAATCCCGGCCGTATTGGTATACAGCTTTGTTTCATACGCGCCTTCGTTGCTACGCGAGGCGGTCAGCGACACGTTTTGCAAATAGCGGTCAATGGAGATGGCGGCACGACGGCCGTCACTCATTGAAGTAATGGGTGACCACGTGTCGCCCAGCAAACTGCCCCCGGCAAACAGACCAGGCCGGTCGGTGGCATAAGTTATTGGGTCAACGGTTACGTCCGCCTGCCCGGCGGCCAGGTAGACGGCATCATAGTTCTGGCAGACCTCGTCGAGGTCGGGAGCCGAACCCAACCTGATTTCCACGCCCAATTCGGCCAGCACGGTTACATCCTGCTCAATCAGTTCGCGCGGTAAGATGGCTTCCGGTAGTTCCCAGAGGTGTCCGCCCAGATGGTCGGTGGACTCAAAGAGAGTCAGCGTGTAACCTTTGCGGGATAGATCGTAAACGGCCGTTAACCCACTCAGTCCCCCACCAACGACGGCCACCCGCTTACCCCGCGGCGGCAATTTCTTTAGCGGCGCACGCGACGCATCCACCGGCATACATGCCTGCTCCAGAGCGCGAATGGCAATCGCCTCCCCCACCTGGCCCCGCGTACATGCCCCCCGGCATGGCTCATCACACACCCGGCTGACGATACCGGGAAAGGGGACGCTTTTCAGATAAATAGCGCGGGCAGCAGCAAAATCATCCTGCCCTATGGCCGCCAACATGCCGCGCACATCCACATGCAGCGGGCAAGTCGCTTGGCACGGCGGCGCTTCTTCCTGAATACACTGCGCTTCCAGTTCACGCAGTCCCTTTTGGCTCATGAAGTCAATCATAGTTTTGCCGTAGGGGGCGGGTCTTGTGCCCGCCCAATGCCGGGCGACCACCAGAGTCGCCCCTACAAAAAATACGGATAGGGAGAACACCGATCATACTTGATTCGCGGCCCCCTATCCGTGTTCCGTAATCCGTAATCCGTAGATGGGTTACGGATTACGGTTCACGGAATACGGTTTACGATACTAATTCACGGCTTTGCAGTCCGGCCAGCACCTTCTCCGGTCGCGCCGGCATGTGGGTTATGCGCACACCAGTCGCGTTGTTGATGGCGTTGACGATGGCGACATGCGGCGAGGTGAGAGGCAGTTCACCCACACCGGCAGCGCCGAACGGGCCATCCGGTCGCGCTGTTTCCACGTAGATGATTTCGATGTCATCGGGAATGTCACGCGCAAAGGGAATCCCCGCGCCCAGCATCGTCGAGTCCTTTTCGATATCCTCGAAGTCCTCGGACAGCGCCAGACCCACACCCTGCGCCAAACCACCGTAAATCTGACCATCTACAACAAGCCTGTTGTTGATCTTGCCCACATCGGCGACGACGGTGAACTTGTCAACCGTGGTCTTGCCCGTCTTCGTATCCACATCCACTTCGGCCATGAAGACGCCGTACATGTAAACCGCAAATGGCTTGCCCTGGGCATTTTCGTCACAGTTGGTGGCGTTAGAAGCTGCCCACTGACCCTTGTAGAGCAGGTCGAGGTCCTCGGCAACCATTTCATCGTAGGTGCGGTAGCCGCCTGCCGGTTTACGCATCGCGGTCAACATTTGGTCAGCGGCATTTTTGATGGCGTTACCAATCATCACCTGGCTGCGACTGCCGCCTGCCGGGCCACCGTTGGGAGCGATCCCCGTGTCGTTTAATTTAAGGTGAATATCTTTCGGGTCTAATTCCAACGGCAGCAGCGCTTCATGAGTCGTGCCCACAACACCCATATCGGCACCCTGACCATGATCATGCCAGGTGGTGTACACGTTCACGCCATCCAGGATCAGTTCAATCCACGCTTCTGCGCCATCGGCTCCATCCAGGCCGCTGCCATAGATACCTAGGGAAACGCCAACGCCTTTTTTATGGCGGTCGGTCGAGTTTGCTTCGGCCCGCTTGAGTGCGTCCTTGTATTTGGGCCGCAGAATATCCACCATCTCCGGCAGGCTGTACACTTCCGGTTCCTGGCCGGTGGGTGTGGTGGAGCCGGGACGATAGAGGTTCTTGTAGCGCAGTTCTAGCGGATCGACGCCCATCTTCTCGGCCAACTCATCCATCAGGCTTTCCGAAGCCATGAAGGAAGGCGGAGAGCCATAGGAGCGGAAGGCAGCACCCCAGGCATGGTTGGTAGCCACCGTGTGCCCCAATCCACGAATATTGGGTATATTGTAGCCTGCGCCGATGAACTGCGCGCCGCGCAGCGTCAGCAGGTCGCCAAATTCGGAGTACGGGCCATGATCCACGGTCCAGTCGCTTTCCATGGCGATGAGCTTGCCCTCTTCATCCGCACCAAACTTCAGTTTGAGGAACCAGGGTGAGCGTTTGCCGGTGTAGGTCATGTGTTGGTGGTAATTGTAGCGCAGGAAGACCGGGTGACCGGTAGCCATGACGGCCACGCCCAGCAGCGCTTCCATTGTCGGGCTGAATTTGTAGCCAAAGGTTGCGCCGGCCGGGTTCTGTACCAGACGCAGTTTCTCCGGCTCAATGCCCAATCCAGGCGCAATCATGGCATGATGCAGGTAGAGGCCGATGGATTTGGAGTGGATGGTGACACGCCCTTCGTCATCAATGTAGGCAAAACCAACGTCCGGCTCAACGGTTAGATGGGGCTGCCGCTGGAGATAGAACTCGTCTTCGACGACGTAGGCGGCTTTTGCCATCAACGGGGCGGTTTCCTCGCCTTTGGCGATCTTTTGTTCAAAGTAGACGTTGGGTGTGCCGGGATGAATTTCGATGGCGTCGTCGGCCATAGCCGCCGGGGCACTCATGTAGGCGGGCAGTTCTTCCAGTTCCACGACCACTTTGTCGGCAGCGGCGCGGGCATTTTCGATGGTGTCGGCGGCGACGATGGCGATGGCGTCACCATATTGGAAGACTTTCTCATCGCACAAAATCGGCCGGTCCCAGCCGTCGCCTTTGTTGGTGGGGAAGGTGATGAGGCCGGTGATGCGGTTTTTGCCTTTGACGTCTTTGTGGGTGAGCACGGCATGGACGCCGGGCATTTTTTCGGCTTCGTTGGTGTCGATGCTGAGGATGTTGGCGTGGGAGACTTTGGCCTGAACGAGGGCCAATTGCAGGGTATTGGGCGGCATTTTCAGGCCCAGGTCGGAGCCGTAATCGAGGGTGCCGGTGACTTTGGCTACGGCCGTTGGCCGCGGATATTTGCTGCCCCAGATACGGCCGTTTCCACTATACTCCAGCGCCGAAGCCGGCATCTCGCCCCGAATCACCTTCGCCGCATCCATCACCGCATCCACAAATGGCTTGTAGCCATTGCAGCGGCAGACGTTGTGGCGCTTGTGGAACCAGGATCGCACTTCCTCGCGGGTGGGGTCTTGGTTCTTATTCAGCAGGGCTACCGACGAGACGACAAAGCCAGGCGTGCAGAAACCACACTGCGCCGCACCATGCAGCACAAACGCCTGCTGTACCGGGTGCATCTTTTCCGGTGTGCCAATGCCTTCCACCGTGAGGATCTCCGCGCCATCGGGCACGCGGTTCATCTTGGTGATGCAGGCCAGCGTATACTTGCCATTCACCAGCACGGCGCAGGCCCCGCAGTGGCCATCTTCACAGCCATCCTTGGTGCCGGTGAGATGCATCTGCTTGCGGACGACGTCCATCAACGTCATGTCGGGATCGACGACGAGCGTTTTGGGCACACCATTGACGATAAAAGTTGACTTATTCATAGTAACCTCCAAAGTTCTCCTTCAGGAAAAACAAAAACAGGCAGCGTTGTCATGCTGCCCGTTTACACAAAGATAAAAATAAACCGCCGCCCGCACAAATCGGCACAGCGAACAGGTTTCTTGGGAATAGGGAAGGCGGGTTTGTTCATTCTACAAGGTTTGCTAACTCAAATAGTGCAAAGGATTTTTTTTACAAGGGAAGTATAGAACCTGGTTTATGGTGTGTCAATTGATTTGACACACTTGATACAATAGTTATACTTGGTGCAGTTATCGGCGTTACCCTGGCAATATAGGAATGGTTAAGAAGCGATGTCTTTATTCAAAGAAATTACGGCCGAAATCCGACAGAATATCATGAACGGGACGCTCAAGGTGGGCGACAGCCTGCCGTCGGTGCGGAGTATGGCCGACCGCTGGGACTGTGCTCCGGGTACGGTGCAGCGCGCCTACCGGGAGCTAGCTTTGCAGGGGTTAATCATGACTCAGGTGGGGCAGGGCACGCACGTTGCTTCCCAGGCCGCTTCCCAAACGACGCTACGGCGGGCCACCCTGGTGAATCGAGTCGAGACTTTTTTATTAGAAATGATGGCTGCCGGTTATACGCCTAAAGAGGCAGAAGAGGCTACACGGGAAGTGTTGGCTCGCTGGCAGTCGCGTTTTGGCGATCCGGAAGCGCCACCGAAGAAGCTGCTGCGATTTGTGGGCAGCCATGATCCGATTATTTCGCTGATTGACGGCCGTTTCCACGAATTGGCTCCCGATTACGAACTGAACGTCACTTTTGTGGGCAGCATGGGGGGGCTGATGGCCCTGGCCCGGCAGGGCGCCGACATCGCCGGCTGCCATTTGTGGGATGCAGATTCCAACAGCTACAACAAGCCGTACATCGCCCGTATGCTGCCTGGCCGCCGCGTGGCTCTGCTCACCCTGGCCCATCGCCGCCTGGGTTTGATCGTGTTTCCCGGTAATCCACTGCAAATTCACGACCTGTCCGACCTGGTACGGCCGAATATCCGTTTCATCAACCGGCAGGCCGGGGCGGGCACACGCCTCTGGCTGGATACGCACTGCCGGCAGTTGGGCGTCAAACCGGCCTTCATCCAGGGTTACGAAAACGAGGTCAAGACGCATTTGCAGGTGGCGGGTGCAGTGGCCGAAGGGCTGGCAGATGTTGGCTTGGGGGTGGAAGCGGCGGCGCTGGCCTATGGCCTGGACTTTATCTTGCAGACAACGGAGCGGTATGACCTGATCATCACGGAAGAAGCCTGGGAACTGCCCGGCGTGCAGACATTGATCCAGTGGCTAAACTCGGTTGAAGCGCAAAAAGCTATCACCGATCTGGGCGGCTATGATGTGGCTGAAACTGGGCAAGTGGTTTGGGTGAATTAATTTTTGGGAGAAAAGAAGACAACTTTCCATACAAATTTAAAGGAGCTAGAATGAAATCACAATATCGTTTGATGGTTATTTTTGTGCTGCTGTTGACTTTGGGCTTGTTTGCCTGTAGTCCGGCAGCGACGGAAGAGGCGGAGACGACAGCGCCGGAAATTGTGCCGGCGGAGGAGTCGGCGACATCAGAACCGGACGCCCGGTTTACGATTCAGGCTGATGATGGGGTGCAGGGGGCGATAACGGCAGTTTACACCGCCCTCTACCCTGACGAACAACCCGCTTTTGTCGCTGCCGATGCCGACTTGCTGGTAACGGCCGCACACGAAAACGCTGCGGCCACCATCCTGCCCAACACCGTCCTCGTCCCCCTGTCCGACAACGCCGACGCGGCCGAATTTATCGCCTTTGCCGTGTCGCCGGACGGGCAGCAGGCGCTCATTGATGCCGGGGCGCTGCCCGCCAGCGTTACCCTCACCGACCAGGCGGGAAATACCGTGGACATTGCCCAGCCGGTCCATCGCGTTATCAGTTCGCACGGGCCAACGACCTTTTTGGTGTATGGTGTGGGCGCGGGCGACCGATTAGTGGCTGCCAGCTATTTGGGCGCACGCGATCCAAAGGGTGCTGCCGCCATGACCCGCATCGACCCCCGCTTTGAAGAGGTGATGGGGGACGATTATTTTACGCAGAAAGAATTTAATGCCGAGGAAGCGGTAAAACTGGACCCGGACCTGATTACCGCCAGCGCCCGCACCCAATGGGTGGACGTGGCCGCCGAATTAGGTATCCCCACCTTCCTGTTTGAAGCCGAAACGCCGGAAGCATTAAAAGAGGCGATGCTGTTGGCCGGTCAGATTTTTGGCCCCAATGCTACCGCCCAGGCCGAAGCGTGGGTGGCTTACTACGATGGCGTGGTAGCGACAGTGATGGAACAAACGGCGGCTATTCCTGATGAAGAACGAGTGCGTGTTCTGTTCACCGGTTCGGATCCGCTGCAAGCGGCCAGCGGGGAAATGTACCAGACAGCGATGGTTGAGGCCGCTGGCGGCCAATCGGTCAGCGCCGATTTGGTGGGCTATTGGAATGATGTGAACCTGGAGCAAATCGCCACCTGGAACCCTGATGTAATCGTCATCCCGCCTTATGGCGGCGCGACGGTCGAGGCCATCACCGAAAGCCCAGAATGGCAAATTCTGGATGCCGTGCAAGCCGGCCACGTTTACCAGATTCCCAAGCTGGTCGCGCCCTGGGATACACCCGCGCCCGATTCGGTGCTGGGTATCATCTGGCTGGCGGAAACGCTGTATCCGGAGCAGGTGCAGTTGTCATGTGCTAGCGAAACTAAAACCTTCTACAGTACTTTCTATGGCTACGATATCTCCGCTGAAGAAATTGCCGCTATCTGCGGCGAATAAACGACGTGAAACGGCGCGGGCAGTCCTGAGCGAGTATGGACTGCCTGCGCTGTTGGTGGCGCTGCCACTGCTGTTGTTTCTGCTGGCGCTGACGCTGGGCCGTTATCCCATCTCGCTGCCGGACGTGGGGCGCAGTTTGCTTTCCCCGTTTTTTCCGGCGGTTGGGGCGGGCGTGGAGGAGACAGCGCTGCGGCTGGTGCTGCGGGTACGCCTGCCGCGCACGCTGGCGGCGCTGCTGATTGGCGCCGGTTTGGGCAGCACGGGGGCGGCATTTCAAGGCATTTTCAAAAATCCGCTGGTGGACTCCAACATTTTGGGGGTGACCTCGGGTGCGGGGTTTGGCGCGGCGCTGGCGCTGCTGCTGCTCTGGCCGCCGGCGCTGGTACAAACGTCGGCCTTCTTTTTTGGCCTGCTGGCGGTGGGCTTGGCCTTTTTCGGCAGCCGGTTGTACCGTACCGCACCGATTTTGGTGCTGACGCTGATGGGTATTCTGGTCGGCTCGCTGTTTGGATCGTTGACGTCGCTGCTGAAGTATGTGGCCGATCCGTTGGATACGCTGCCGGCGATTACGTTTTGGCTGTTGGGCAGTTTGTCGAGTGTGACGTGGCGTAGTTTACCGGCTTTGATGGGGATAACGGCCGTTGGCGCTACGTTTCTCTGGCTGGTGCGCTGGCGACTGAATGTGTTGTCGCTGGGTGAAGCTGAGGCGATGACGCTGGGGGCGCATCCCACGCGGCTGAAGTTGGTGATTATTGTGGCGGCGACGTTGATGACGGCCGTTGCTGTTTCTGTCAGCGGTGTGATTGGTTGGGTGGGGCTAGTGATCCCCCACGCCGGGCGCATTTTGGTTGGCCCGGATCACCGGCGGCTGATTCCGGCGACGCTCAGCCTGGGTGGCAGCTTTTTGCTGCTGATTGACCTGATTGCCCGCACAGCCCTGCCCGGTGAAGTGCCGTTGGGCGTCCTCACGGGTCTGATTGGTGTGCCTATGTTGATTGTGCTGCTGCGGCGCAATCGGACAGGGTGGTAGGAGAGTCGTGTAGTCATGTAGTCATGTGTTTTTTGCGGACTAAGGGCTTCGGCTTACGGGTTACGGACCATAGAAACAGGTGTAGAAGTTGAAGTTAGAAGCTAACCATATCGGATTTGCCTACACGCCGGGTGTGCCGGTGCTGCATGATGTGTCGCTGTCGTTGGCGGCGGGGGAGGTGCTGTTTTTGCTGGGGCGCAATGGCAGCGGCAAGACGACGCTGCTTTCTTGCCTGAGCGGGATTCAACAGCCGACGCAGGGGGAAGTTTCGCTGGACGGCCGTTCCTTGTACAGTTACGCAGCGGGTGAGCGGGCGCGGCGTGTGGGCCTGATTCCGCAGCTGCACACACCGGCTTTTGCCTACAGCGTGCGCGAGATGGTGCTGATGGGGCGTGCGCCTCATTTGCCGCTGTTTGGTTCACCATCGGCAGGGGATCGGGCGATTGCCGATGAGGCGTTGGAAAGTGTGGGGCTGCAAGATTTTAGGGAACGGCCGTACACCGAGATCAGCGGCGGCGAAAGGCAGTTGACTCTTATTGCACGCGGTCTGGCCCAAAAATGTGACGTGCTGCTGATGGATGAGCCGTCAGCGCACCTGGATTTGAGCAATCAACACCGCGTCTTGGAAATGGTAGACCAATTGGCGCGGCAGGGATTGTCTTTTATCATTTCCTCGCACGCGCCGAACAATGCGCTGAGTTATGCCGACCGGGTGCTGCTGCTGCACAAAGGCCGGGTGTTGGCTTACGGCCCGCCGCAGGAAACGCTGACCGAATCGCTGCTGTCTACGGCTTACGGGATGCGGACGGAAGTGATTTTTGAGCAGCGAAATGGTCGAAATGAGGCGCGGGCGGTGGTGGCGCAGCGGCCTCATGCCCTGCCAGCATCCGCGCTTAATTGGCCTGATTCCGCGCTGGCACAAGCGTTTGCCGACGGCGCCGGACAGAAGCTCTTTTTGGTGACCGGGCTGCCCGGCACCGGCAAGACAACTTGGTGTGGCGAGTTAATCGAGTTGGCACAGGCACGGGGGCTGCGGGTGGCCGGATTGTGGTCGCCAGCGGTATTTGAAAACGGCCGTAAAATTGGCATCGAGCTGGTAAATTTGGCCGACAACAAGCGATGGCGGTTGGCAAATCTGCGGGGAGAAGAAGTAACGGCCGTTGCCACCATCCAGTGGGCATTTGATCCGGAGGTAATTGCCTTGGGAGATCAATCGCTGCAACAGCTGCCGCCCAATGATTTGTTGGTGATTGACGAGTTGGGGCCGCTGGAATTTATGCGCGGTGAGGGGTTTACAGCCGGGCTGGACGTGCTGGATGCGGGCGATTATCGGGTGGCGGTGGTGGTGATACGGCCGTCGCTGCTGCCGGAAGCGCAGGCCCGCTGGCCGCAGGCGCAAGTCATTACGCCGCAGTGAAAATAGGATGATGAATGAAAGTCGTAGTGCGTAGTGCGTAACAGGTTGCGCTCGACTACGCACTACGCACTATTTACGCAGGAGCAAAAAATGAAGTTGATTGACGATTTGTTGGCTGTTGTGCCCGATGGCGAGACGGAAAGTGTAACGATTGGTATGCATTGGACGGCCGTTGTCATGGACGTAGCCGGAGAGCGACGCTGTGGACTGGCTTCTACTTTGATGGGCAATCTGCCGCATGGCGAGGTAGACGTACCGCAGGCCGGCAAGCTGGAGCAAATGTCTGGTCGTGAATTGGCGGCTCTGGCGGCGACGGACAATCTGACGCTGCGCAGCATTGGCGTGGCGGCGATCAATGCACTGCTGCCGCCGCTGCCGGATCGCTGGGTAGAGCGTAATGCAGAACACGTGATTGCTGAGGCAGGCCAGGGAAAAACAGTTGCGCTGGTCGGCCATTTTCCATTTATTGCCAATTTGCGAACACAGGTGGGGCAGTTGTTTGTGTTGGAGCAGAATCCGGGGCCGGGTGAATATCCGGCGGAAGCGGCCGCTGATCTGGTGCCACAGGCAGATGTGCTGGCTATCACCAGCATGACGCTGCTGAATGGCACGCTGGATGGGCTGCTGGCCCTGCGTAAACCGGGGGCGCAGGTGCTGCTGTTGGGGCCGAGTACGCCGCTGCATCCGCTGTTGTTTGAGTATGGGGTGGAGATGTTGTCGGGGGCGATGGTAACGGCCGTTTCCCCTGTCCTTCATGTCATTCAGCAGGGCGGCGTTTTCCGGCAAGTGCGTAAAGCTGGCGTGCGCCTGTTGACGATGACAGCACAGTGAAGCGATTCGGGTATTTTCAGAAAACCTCAATCATTTCCCCGCCGGATAAAGGTCGATGCTTCGGGCACGGCCGTTGTCGGCAGGCGAACGGTGAAGATGCTCCCCTCCCCGACCTGACTGCGGGCTTGAATACGGCCGTTATGCGCCGCCACCAACTCCTGCACAATCGCCAGCCCTAACCCGGAACCGCGCCGTTCACTCGTTCGGGCCTTATCCACCTGGTAAAACCGTTCAAAAATTCGCGATAAATCCTCCGGCGGGATGCCGCTGCCGGTATCCTGAACGATGCCTTCCACCGCCTTCTCGCCATGCGGCCGAACCTGCAAATGGATACGCTCGCCGGTCGGGGTGTGGACCAGCGCATTGTCCACCAGATTGGTAAACACCTGCACCAGCCGGTCATGGTCACCCAATACCGGCGGTACCGGCGCTGTCTCCAACGTCAGGTGTATTTTTTGTTCTTCTGCCCGCAAGCGTAGATTTTGCTGCACATTGGTCAGTACCTGGGCCAGGTCAACCGGCTGTTGGGCCAGTTCCAACTGTCCCGACTCGATGCGAGCCAAATCCAATAACTGGCTGACCATGCGCGCCATCCGGTCAGCTTCTTTGTTGATGATGCTGGCCGCCTGCTGCTGTTCGGTGGGGGAAACGGCCGTGCCGTCCAACAATGCCTGGCTCCATCCCCGAATCGAGGTGATGGGCGTCTTCAAATCGTGGGAGACGTTGGCCACAAAATCTTGTTGGGCCTGCCGCGACAGTTTGACTTGAGCCGCCATGCTGTTAAAACTGGCGGCCACCCGCTGCACCTCTTCCGGCCCTTGCGGCGCAATTTGTTGATCGTAATCCCCCTCGGCGATGGCTCCGGCGGCGGCGGCCATTTTTTGTAACGGCCGTGCTACTGACCCAGCAATCACGAAGGCAAAGACGATGGCCACTGAAAAGGCCAGCAGTCCGGCTCTGAGCAGGGGGCGGAAAAAGGTCTGGCGGAAAAAGGAAACGGCCGTTGGTTCCAATTGAACGTAATAAAGTTGCAGGCGGTCATTAGCCGCCAACAGCGGCGCAGGCGAATAAGCCAGCCAACGTGAATCGTCCGAGGCTCGGAATCGGCCAAAAACAGCGTTGGCATCAATGCCCGGCAGCAGCCGCCGCGAAACCGGCATGACTTCGGGCATAGAAGTTCCGGCCCAGCTATCTTCACTGTCAAACAAAACCCGCTGTGTGTTGGGATTGACGACAACAATACGATAACCACTGCCTTCGGCCAGTGCAGCCAGTGATTGTTCCAATCGGACCGGTCCTGGCCCGGCATCGCGCAGGGTTTGCAGAGCTTGCCGCTGACTCTGGCTGATGGTCGTTAACTGCTGTAAAACCGGAGAATAACGCACGGCTGGCTGAGCGGAGACAACCAATAAGGCTAGAGCAATCACCAGAAGCACCAGGGTGATAACCGCAAAATAAGATAAAAGCAGCCGCCCGCGAAGGGTTTTGAACATGATTGAAGATTAAGGATTAAAGATTAAAAAGTTGTCCGGAAAATGTAATGAAAGTGTAAAGTGGGCGAGGGTGCAAGTGAGCAAGTGAGCAAGTCTGCAAGTTTGCGGGCTGCTTGCCACTTGCCACTTGCACACCTGCTACTCACTCACCAGTTTGTATCCCAATCCCCAGACCGTTTCGATGGTCAGGCTGCTGCTGCTCAGTTTGTCGCGCAGGTGGGCGATGTGAACGTCTACGGTGCGCGTCTGACCGTAAAATTCGTAGCCCCAGACGAGATTGAGTAGTTGGTCGCGGGAGAGGACGATGTTGACATGATCTAATAGGGTCAGCAGCAAATCGAATTCTTTGGTGCGCAGATTGACCCGTTCGCCAGCTACCGTGACTTCACGGCTGGCGGGATCGATAGCGACGTTGCCAAGCTGTTGGGGGCTGCCGGGCTTCGACAGTCTCAGCCCTCGGTTGTGGTCGGCAGTTCCGCCCCGCCGCAAGATTGCCCGGACGCGGGCGACTAGTTCGCGCGGATTAAAGGGTTTGGTTAGATAATCATCAGCGCCCATTTCCAGGCCGACGATTTTGTCGATGTCGTCATCGCGGGCAGTGAGCATGAGGATGGGCAGATTGCCCTCGATACGGACGCGGCGGGTGACTTCCCAGCCATCCAACTCCGGCATCATCAGGTCCAAGACGAGCAGGGCCGGGTTGGTTTCTTTGATTTTGTTCAGGGCCTGGACGCCGTTAACGGCCGTTACCACCCCATACCCATCCTTCTCCAGATACATCCGGGCCAGCTCACGAATGCTGGCATCGTCGTCGGCAATGAGGATCGTTACTTGAGACATAAGAACGTGAAACGTGATGCGTGAAACGTGAAATAAAAATCACGGATGACGCATCACGCATCAAATCATTTCTTTTTCTTGACCAACGCCACTGCTTCAATTTCTACCTGGGCGCCCAGGGGAAGGGCAGCCACTTCAACGGCCGAACGAGCGGGGGGATTTTTCGTGAAATAACGGCCGTACACCTCATTCATCGCCTTAAAGTCGCCCATATCCTGCAAAAACACTGTCGTTTTGACCACATTTTTCAAGCTGGAACCGGCCGCTTTCAGAACGGCCCGCAAATTTTGCAGCGCCTGTTCTGTCTGTGCCTGAACGTCACCCTCCATCATCTGGCCGGTTGCCGGGTCCAGGGCAATCTGACCGGCCGTGTACACCAACTCACCAACCTTCACCGCCTGCGAATACGGTCCCACCGCCGCCGGCGCTTTGTCTGTGTGAACAATCGTTTTCTTCATTTTCAATCTCCTGGTTGGGCGGGGATTTTGAGATTAGGGGGGTTTTCTTGATTTATCCCCCAATCCCCAAATCCCCGTCACGCCTAATCCACTTTCTTTTCGTAAATACGATACGTTTTGTAAATCTTACCCCCCATCATTTCGATGGGTCGGTTCATCATATCATTGGTCTCCAAAATCCACGACGCTTCGGCAAATTTGTATCCTTTTTTGGCCGCCGCTTTGGCTGTTTCATAATACATCATCGCGTCCACGCCGTTGCCGCGATATTGGTCTAAAACGCCCAAAATGGTTACTCGTAAAAAATCGGCCCGGTTCTTAAACAACAGTGCATACGCCGCGCCCAGATATGAACTCAGGATGGATGGGCCAGGATGGAATTTGTGCAGCGCTTGATTGGCGTCGGGTAAGGAAACAGATACACCAACTGGCTGGCCGTCTTTCTCGACCATAAAGGCGATATCCGGATCCAGGATGGGCTTGAGGGAATGGGCCAGATGATCAAATTCGGCGTCGGTCATGGGCACAAAGCCCCAGTTTTTGGCCCAGGCGCTGTTATAGATTGCCTTGGCCCGCGCCACTTCGTTGTCCCAATCTTTCATGTTCAGGCTGCGGATGGTGAGATGATACCGGTCGTTTACCTTGTTGACGACGCGCAGTAGTTTTTCCGGCAAATTGTTGACGGTATCGTTGATGTCGGCCCACCAGGCCCACATATCCATTGCTTTGGTGAAGCCGTTGGCTTCCAACAAATCGACGTAATAGGGCGAATTGTAGGTGGTCATGATCACCGGCGGGCTGTCAAAGCCGTCAACCAGCAGGCCGCATTCGTCGTTGGTGGAGAGGTTGACCGGTCCCAGGATTTTATCGACGCCGTGTTCTTTGGCCCAGGTAACGGCCGTTTCCAACAACACCGCTGCCGCTTCCGGATCATTCAACACTTCAAACACGCCAAAATGAGCCACGTTCTCCTCATGGACTTGGTTGTGGCGATGGTTCAAAATGGCGGCAATAATGCCCACCGGCTGGCCATCGCGCCGGGCGATGAAAAAGTCAGCCTCCGCATGGTCGAAAAAGGGATGTTTGCCTTTGGTAAACGCATGAAGCCGGTCGTGGTAAAGCCAGGGCACCCAATGAGGATCATCTTTGTACACAAGCCAGGGAACTTTGAGAAATTGGCGTAATTGTTTATCCGATTGAACTTGTTCGATTTGCACGCTCATGAAGACCCCTCTGTTTGAATGCGGAATGATGAACGATGGATGATGAACATGGGCATTTTAACATGTCTGGGAACAGCGAGGCAACTTAAACAGTCATGAACCGGGGCCTGGGAGACCCCTTTACCACCTATCTATTACCCATAAGTTCGTTCTTTAACAAGATACCAAGTAGCGGCGATGTCTTGCAGGCGTTGCCAGCCGCGCCAAATGACGGTGATACCCGGCTCGCCATCATTTTTACGTCCAAGAAAACCGCCAAGCTGTCCAATCCAACGCACAGTTTCATATACGGTTGGCGGTTTAGATGGCAAGGTGGCGGTTCGATGAATACGCATGTAA
>JBNKZT010000026.1:0-29438 GCA_050301775.1 Promineifilaceae bacterium (SeqCode) | reverse complement strand
CGTTCCACTTGTTGCCGCTTGGCGCGGAGGTGCTGGTCAGGTCGCCAATGTACATCTCGGTCGCGGCGCTGCCACTGCTGACTGTGACCTGGTAAGTCACGGTATCTGTCCCATCATCGTTGTCCGTCACCGTCAGCGTGACATCATAGGTGCCAGCTGTCGCGTAGCTGTATGTCGGATTCTGGATCGTGTCACTGCTGCCATCGCCGAAATCCCACTGCCAACCGACAACCTGCCCACCTTGATCGCTGCTTTGGTCGGTGAAGTTGACCGTTAGGCCATCAACCGCAAAGCCGAATTCCGCATTAGGAGGCTGGTTATACGTACCGCCGGTGTGGGGCACGACGATGTTGCCGCCATTGATTTCTATGGCATTGGCCGAACCGGGCCGGGTCATGGACATGACCGGAATAACGAGATCATCCTTGTCACGCGTCTCGACCCAGACTCTGTCGATACCGGTGCCCGGTTCATCATGGTCTTCCACATAGAAGATGAACTGGTGGTTGCCGATGGGGTCGGGCCAGCCCGGTTCCAGGTAAGTGCCCTTGCCGGTGAAGGAGGCCCAGCCAAACGCGCCGACATCACCCAGAGACAGACCTTCTATCGCGTTCGATTTGAAGCGGTAGATGCTGCCGTCTGGCAGGTGACGGATGAGCAGCAGGTTGCCCTGAATGCTCGTTAGCGGCTTGTTGTACTTCATGGTATAGCCAAAGTTGGTCCTGTCACCAGGGTAGCCGCTGTTCAGGTCTTCGCTGCCCGGCCAGTAGAACCAGCCGCCGCCGGTGGTGAAGCCCAGACTGGGATCATAGACAACCACCACGTCTTCGCTGTAACCAGTGTAGTAACCGCCGTCCACAACGTAGGCCACGGAGTAGGTGTTGACCGGCACATCTACGAAGGAACAGGTCGCCGTGAGTACATCGTCGTAGCCGGTGACGGGATCAACCGGATTGGGCGTACAAACCCCAGCTACCGGACTACCTGGCCCCACCGGTTCGAGTGTGATTGACACCTCAGCCAGGTTGATGTTGCCAGCGGCCGCCAGGTAAGCGGCCAAATCCGGTTCCAGCTCCTCAACCGTGACGACCAGCGAGAAGGGCTCACTGGCGTTACTGCCAGGGGCGTTCACCTGGACGGCCACAGGGTTGTCGGGGTCGAAGGCCAGTGTCGCGTCTTCTGGCAAGACCTCAACCGTTTGGTCAATGCTGGTCACACCCAGGTCATCGTCTTCGACGGTAACGCGGATGGTGTACAGTCCGGCAATGACGTCGGCGATGCCGTTGAGCGTCCATGAACAGGTGCGTTCGTTGCCGCTGAAGAGACAGATATTTGTACTTAAGCCCATCCCAGCCGGCAAGCCATCCACAAACGTACCGCCATCGACGCGCCAACTGGTGCTCACTTGGAACGGATCATCGGCCACATCGGTGCCGGTGATGGTGATGTCTGTGATGCCGTCGCTGTACTGGATAGTTTGGGCTGGGACATCAGTCGCTAACACGGGAGCCACGTTGGTGACGGTGACGACAGTGCTATCGCTTGTTCTTCCCGTATCGTCGTCGGTCAACGTCAGACTGACGGTGTACGGATCGGATGCCGTGCCACTGGGGTTGTCATCCAGATAGCGGTGGGTTTCGGTGAAGACGGCCGTTCCGGCTGGATAGCTGTAGGTAGAAATCGGTGAACTGTCTCCCCAATCCACATTTAGCGTAAAGCTGTCTTCGGTGCCCACGTCGGCCAGATTGCCCGTCAAGGTCGCCACACCATCCTCGTTGACATCGGTGATAGCGATGTTGGAGAGGACGGGGTCAACGTTGCTGACGGTGACCACCACGCTGTCGGTGGTTTGGCCGGTGTCGTCATCGGTCAGGGTCAGGCTGACAGTGTAGGGGTCGGAAGCTGTATTGGTCGGATTGTCATCGATATATTGATGGGTCTCGGTGAAGACGGCCGTTCCGGCTGGATAGCTATAAGATGAAGGTGTTGAGCCATCGCCCCAATTGACATCCAAGGTAAAGCTATCTTCGGTGCCCACGTCAGCGATGCTACCGGTTAGGGTGGCCACACCGTTTTCATCGACATTTGTGATGGCGATGTTGGACAGAACCGGGTTCAGGTTGGTGACGGTGACCACCACGCTGTCAACGTCGGTGCCAGTGTCGTCATCGGTCAGAGTCAGATTGACGGTATACGGGTCAGACGCTGTGCCACTGGGGTTGTCGTCTAGGAATTGATGCGTTTCGGTGAAGACGGCCGTTCCTGCTGGATAGCTGTAAGATGATGGTGTTGAGCCATCGCCCCAATCGACATCCAAGGTAAAGCTGTCTTCCGTGCCCACATCGGCGATGCTACCGGTTAGGGTAGCTACACCGTTTTCATCAACATTTGTGATGGCGATGTTGGACAGAACCGGGTTCAGGTTGGTGACGGTGACCACGACGCTGTCGACGTCGGTGCCGGTGTCATCATCGGTCAGGATCAGGTTAACGGTGTACGGGTCGGACAACGTATTGGTTGGGTTGTCGTCAATGAATTGATGCGTTTCGGTGAAGACGGCCGTTCCGGCAGGATAGCTGTAGGTGGATGGTGATGAGCCATCTCCCCAGTCTACATCCAGCGTAAAGCTGTCCTCGGTGCTAACATCTGCCAGATTACCCGTGAGCGTTGCCACGCCGTTTTCATCCACATCTGTGATAGCGATATTAGACAAGGTTGGCGCGAGGTTGGTGACGTTAACCGTGGTGTTGGTGCTGCTCTCGCTCAGGTCGTCGTCCTTGACGGTGATGTTGATGGTGATGTCGTCAACGGCCGTTCCAGTCGGATTGTCATCCAGGTATTGATGGGTCTCGCTGAACGACGTGGTACTGTAGTCGAAGATTTCGAGTTCCGACCCGTCGCCCCAATCCACTTCAAGGGTGAACGTGTCCAAACTGCCCACATCTACAATGGTGCCAGACAAGGTCGTTGTGCCATTTTCATCAATGGCTGTGGCGGACACGTTACTGAGCGTCGGTGCACTGTTGCTGACTTCCACCGTCGTCGTGGCCTGGCCGACGCCACCATCATCGTCTGTGATGGTTAGGCTGATGAGGACATTATCCACCTGGGTGCCTGATGGGTTGTCATCGAGGTATTGATGGGTCAGGCTAAACGAGGTTGCCCCCGCCGCAAGGCTGACGGTTTCGACGGTTGACCCATCGCCCCAATTGACATCTAGCGTAAAGCTGTCTGCTATCCCTGGGTCACTGATATTGCCGGTTAGGGTGGTTGTCCCGTTTTCGATAATGGCCGTTGCTCCCAGATTGCTGAGAGCAGGGCTGGCGTTAACGACAGAAACAATTGTGCTCGCCTCTACGGGGGGATTTACCCCATCATCGACTTTAACATGAACATTGAAATCTTGTGGCGTAGAGGAAGCGTCGATATTTGTTGCGTCAAAGGTTGCCGTTGCCCCTGTTGTTTCATACAAGCCGTCATCGTCTAAATCCCACTCAATGGTCAGGGTGTCCTCTTCGTTTAGATCACTGGCATTGGAATCTAGCACAATCATGCTGCCTTCGTTAACCGTAAAGCCCGCGCCTAACCCAATCGTTGGAGGTAAATTACCCGAAAAGTCTGTCACATACATCAAGAGCGGGCCAACCGTTGTGATATTGCCATAGACGTCTGTGGCTTCCAGGCTGACAGAGTATTGACCAAGCTTGGTAAAGAGTCGGTCATAGCTCCAATTTTGTCCGTTGCGAATGTTGTCGAAGAATTGTGAATCTGTGCCATCCAGATTGGATATCCACATGCTCATGCTGGCAACACCGGAGCCATCCGTGACTGTCCCAGCCAATATCGTCTGATTGCTAAAATCGTATATCTTAGGCAATTCAACAAATGTGGTCACATTAATGTCTGGGCCAGCCGTATCTACAATGATGCTGCTATACGTTATCGGTGTAGACCGATTGCCAGCGACATCAATACCGGTAAAGGTGAATGTATAGCTGTCGCCTGCGCCACTATCATCAACCGGCAAAGTACCAACCCAATTACCTGTGTTCGGGCTGACGTCGACGTTGATACAGGTGGGTTCTGCTGCTGAGGCTTCTTGGGCGCACAGCTCGGCAGAGGCCGCAGCGTTGTTATCCGTGACGGTGCCTTGCATGAGCAGCTCTCCATCTAAGAGGAGACCATCGTTTAAAGCAGCGAGAGAGGCCGCATCTAAGGTGATGGTTGGTGGTACATCGTCGAGGATAAATTCGAAGGTTGGACCAAATACGCCGGCATTGCCCCATTCATCAATCCCCTTGGCCTGGACGAACATGCTGGCATTCGTGGCGTTCGTGGCATCCAATGTGCAAATCCAAAAGCCGTCTGCCGGGGTGGTATCAGTACAGGTGGCAGTCGCAGGCCCATTGTCTTCTTCCAAGATAATGGTGGGGACATCTGAGGCATCCTTGACGCTACCATAGATTTGGTTCAGGCCTGCGTTGATGTACTTTGGTCCGAGGATAGTGACGGCTGTTGGGCCTTCGTAGTCAATATCGTAGAGCACCCACAGCCAATCAAAGGCGCCGTGGGTGGCGTCGGAGATGACGGCCGTTACTTCACCCCCGTCAATCGTCGTGCCATCGTTCACTTTGACCGTAAACGTATGCTCCACAAACGAATCCGCAGCAATGGTGCCTAAAGTTACCGGCGTTGTACTGTTATACAAAGACATTGCGCCATAAGCGGCCAGGTCAACCTGTACGCCTGTGGCGGCAGCGTTGCCATCATTAGTGACACGTAAGGTATAAGTGACCAACCCACCAGGGCCGATGGCACTCGGTTGGGTGTCCAGCGGCAGATAGGTGGCATTGTTGTTATCCTCATCCAGGTCGGCGACGCCATTATTGTCGCTGTCTAGCTGAACTTTTGGTGTCCCATTGCTCTGCAATAGGCCGGGCAGGTCGGAGGCTTGATAGCCAACTTGGGTACCAGTTGTGCTGGCTGTGATCGATACGTTGAGGTCTGCGTTTTCAAACTGACCTGCGGCTGGGCATACACCAGAGGCACCAATGGTTGTCCACTCATACTGCTGTTGCAGGCTGAAGGAGCTGTCTAAGAAAGGTAGAGCCAGAGCGTCGGCGACCAAAGCGCTGTTAAGCGGGTTACTGCTGGGCATAGCTGCCCATAAGCGCAATGCATTTTCGTCACTGGCAATCGCTACCATCTTCATCGTCGTTGGGTTGCCAAGCATGTTTAGCGGCAAGTACAGGTCGGTGATGCCTTCGTTATAGAAGTAGTTGGGTGCGCCCAAGGTTTGGGGAGTCGCCCAACTGCTGCCATTCCAGGCCAGTAACTCGGCCGTTGTGCCGTCTTTGATATGAATGACGTAGTTGGCGGCCAACTGGTTGCCCCCTTGAGCTGGCAAGGTGATGGTATGGGCGGCGTTAAATGGATCGTAGGCGTCCGTTGCACCACCGCTGCCGGTGTCAAGATAGATGAATAGGTCGCCATCAACGTCCCAGTTAGCTCCGACCCAGGCCATGCGCAAGTTGTTTGCGTCCCAGGTGAGGTACATTTCTTGAACGGCCGTTATTGTCGAACCCTCCAACGCATTGCGGAAGATTTCGTAGTTTGCGCCAATTTGCGAACAGCCACTGTCCATCCACCCGCGATAGATGTTGGTGGTTAGCCCGTCGGACGGGTTAATGTAGTCTGGGGTCGTCGGCGCATCGAGATAGATTGGGCCTTCCGTTTGAATCGTGCTGTTGCCAACACCATCCACGGTGCGCAGATGGGCAAACCAAACGGTGGCCTCTGTGCCTGCTTCCTGATGCGACAGCGTCCCACTGGTCTGATATGTTGTCATGCTGCCAACAGTGGGCGAGATGGCTTGTGTCCATTGGGCTTGATAATGGTCAATGCCGCTGCCGTCACTGCTAGATGTCCAATCTAGTTGTAAGGTGGTGGCCTGCGGATCACGAGCCGTGTCGCCGCTGGTGATGATGACCGGCGTACTGCCGTCGGTCACGCTCAGGGTCGGGACAACCTCATCTGGCTGGAGAATATCGACAGTCACTGTTTCATTAATGGTGGTCACATTGCCGCCATCGCTGGCTGCAATGTCGACACTGTATGTTTTGCCATCGTCAGACACATCGACGACCCAAACGTAGCGCCAACTGGTGGCGTCAAAGTCAGCCCGTTCAGCCGGAGCTCCATCAATAGAGACCAGCACATTTTCCAAGGCGCGCTCTTCACTGAGGGTGCCGGTTAAGGCAATCAGCTCGTCGGCCAGTTTGTGGGTTTCGGTGAACACCGTTGTGTCTAAGGTAACGCTGGGTGCTTGGGTATCAACGATGATCGTCACCGGTTGCAAAATGGTTTGGGTGCCGCTGATCTGGTCGGTGGCGACACTGACGAGTTCGTAAACACCATCTGCTGACGGCGTCCAAGTTGTGGTCCACAAAGTGTCGGTAACAGTCTGTGATGCCCAAGTCTCGGTATAAACTTCTGTGCTATTTATCGTTAAGCTTAGCGCTTCAAGATTACCATCTGCATAAGCGCCACCAGTGATGGTTACTGGGTCGTAACTGGTAAGGACGCTGTTATTGGTTGGCGTTAAGACTGTTGAGGCAATGAGTGATGCCATCGCTACTGAGGCTTGTGCCTCTGAAGCCTGCGCCACTGATGCGGTTGCCAAGGCAGGTTGTGTCACCGAAGATTGGACTAAATTATTGCCTTGTGGCAATGTGGTAGTGACGGTTGTTTGGTTGCCAAACAGATCAAATACCGTTAGGACAATTGGATCGGTAATGTTTTTGCCGTTGACTTGACAGGAGACATCCAGCCCCGTGAGCCGCTCATTGAACGTCTCACCACCTGATAGCGGATCGCTTACGGTTGTGCGGATCCCATCCGTGCTATCGCAGACAAAGTCCCAGCCCGCTTCTGATAAGAAACTGTCGGTGACGGTCGCTGAAACATCATATTTCAAGCTTCTGCCCTGACCTACTGGTGTAATGGTAACGGCCGCTACGGGCGCTTGGGTATCGATAATGCCCTGCCAGCCGCTAAACCAGGTGCTTTGCTGATCGTTACCGTTTTGGTTGACATCGATGCCACGTAGCAAAATCTGATAATTGCCTTCAATATCGGTTGGCAATGTATAGTTCCAAGCGGTTGAGACTGCGCCTACGGTATCTAGGGCGGTATTAACGGCAGTGCCCCAATCTGGTGGCGTGTCAGACCCTGTTTCAACAAGGGCGATCTGGAGCGACTGCACGCCAGACGCCACGTTGCCGGGGTCGGTAATCACGCCAGACACTGTTAAGGTAGTTCCAGAGATAATTGGGGTAGAAGTCAGTGGATTTGGCACCAACAGTTGAACCGTTGGTGCTGCGCCATCGACCCGGAATTGGATGGCTAGCTCTGCCGCCTTGTTGGTATCATCGATTGCTTGCAAAGCAGCTATGTAGGTGCCAGATGGGCCAGATAGCCCCGTGCTGCCATCAAAGGTTGGCAATGGATAGTCTACAGCCCAGCTACAGCTTGTCTGATCACCATTGCAGGCTGACAAGGTGGCTGGTATATCCCCTTGTTGGGTGTTGGCGATAACGGCCGTAACGCCGCGATCATCGGTCACCGACCCACTGAGCGCCACAACCCAATTGCCGTTAACGTCTTGGGTAACGGGTAACAGCGCGTTATTGGCAGTCCCCGAGGTTGGCACAGGTACAGTGCGATCAATCATCACATTGTCAAATGTATAGGTATCAAAATTGCCGACCCTATCTGTGACGCGGATATCAATATCATAATTATCATCATTACCTGTCGGTGTCCACAGATGTGCCCAAGACTCTTTTTGCGTGTTGACGTCTGGCCCATCTGTGACGGGATTAAAGGGCCCATTGTCAAAGGAAATTTCGACACTGACGATCTGAGAATGATCGTCTTTCACTTGTCCGCTTAAGATAAAAGAGGAGCCAGTTAAAGGTACAATTTTATCTAGGGGCAAGTTCAAGGTCGTCGTGGGAGCCGTGCTGTCTATGATCAGCGGTCTTGACGTGCTTGGCGTATAGTCGCCGAAGTTGAGCGGTGTTTTTACCGCCCGCAGATAATGTAAAAGAAGATTGCCGCCAAGATAGCCGACTTGGTGACCAATTGCACAAGATGAATTTGTGCTTTCTAAATCACAGGCCAAACTAAAGTTTGTCCAAGGCGTTTGGATTTGTTGAATGGGTAATTTAGCCGTGCTAAACGGGGTACCGTTGCTTTGCAAGGCTCGATATGAGATGCTCTGAGTCCCACTTGTCGTTGCCCAGCTAACGATCCAGATATTATTCTCGGCGTAATAGGCCACCTCAGGCACCACTGATTGCCCACCATGATTGTATAGCTCAATACGTGGGCCAATCGTTGGGTTGGTATAATTATCTTGGCTAATGATGTGACCAACAAGCCTCCCTGTATTCGCTTCATCATAAACCAGCATCACCTTTCCAGTCTGCGGGTTGTACGCCAAATTCGGCTTTCTCACCGTGTTCGCGCCAGCCACGTTTTGGGGGTTACTTAGATTCCCACCGTTCCCATTCAAATAAAAGGCATAGATCTTATTATCGTCCATTTCCACGACAGCTAAATACCGGTTACCGACCCAAACAAGATCAAGATCTCTTGGATTGGCATTGGAAGGAAAACTGGGTACGTAGGTGTTAAGTGCGCCTCTTGTACCACCGGCACTATCTATTCTCCTAAATTCTAATAGGCCATCCTCTCGAATCCAGCCCGCCAAAAAGCCACCACCATCGCTGGCTATGGCCGGGTTAGACAATGTTTGCCAACTGTTTGCCGTCGAACCAGCCAATTCTGGTCTCACCACGATGCCTGCCGACTGAGGGTCTTTGATCGCCCCAGCCGCATTAAACACAGCGGCCATCATTACCGTTCTCGGGTTCGGCACAGCATTTAGTCTGAGATCTAACTCATTGCCGCCACCAGTGCAAACACCACCATTGGGCATCCAGCCTAGCTCAGTCAAAGTTTGGGCGTAACCTGATTCTGTTGTCGTAGAAGGATCTTTCAAAGGGTTCGCTGGGCCGTTATTCAAAACAGGGATGGAACAGATAAAATCATCTTTAGCGCCAGGATCATCTTCCCAAATATCAATCGTATCACCGCGACAGGCTGTAATAGAGGCGTTGGGATATAAGGTATCACCGCTTTTCGCACTGAATGGGCCCCAAATACGTGTCCCTTCAGCATTGTTGCTGTCCTCGTTTCCCCGATTGGTGCCATTTAACTGGATGTAGTACTCAGCGGTGGCATTGACAGTACCCCCATCGCTCGACTTCGTGACAATGAGCTGGCTGATATCAATTGTGGTGCAATTGGTGCTGTTATTCCAATCGGCCCACTGTGGCATAATTGGCCCTTCAGTAAAATCATCAAAGGTTACAGATACCTGAACATTTACATCATTGTTGGGATTAAACGTGAAATCAACATCTGAAGGAATAAACCTAGTTACCGGATCATAACTCAAACTGCCATAATGATCGTCATCTTTATAGCCAGCCCCATCATTTTCCCAAAGATCAAGTGTATCCCCCTCGCACCATTGAAAAGTGACCGGCGCCGGGGGAGTTTCGGATTTGCCGTCCGTCAATTCTGGTATGTTTTCCCATAGGGGGATGCCGTTGGCGCCGTCAAAGTCACTGTTCCAGTCGCGCCCATTTCGCATAAGATAAAACTCGGAACCACCGGAGCGATCATTCTGGTTTGTGGCCGTGATTCTCGTGATCGTAGCGGATTTACAGTTGTACCAATAGACACTCGCAGACACCACTGCACACTCACCTGCATTATTACAAGCCACGTCTGGCGGTGTATTCACAATCATATTGGATAAATATTCGTCTGCTGCTGGTGATGGCCTGCGATTGATTTCTACTGGGTCACCATAGGTGCCGTTGGTCTCGAATTGGCGATTATACGCATTACCAATAGCCAGTGGAGGGGCAAATGGACTGAATGAATTCGCCCTTTCTTGCGTCGCTGCGGAAAATGAAGCCCCATTTACCTGGTTGGCAATAGATGCCGGCATATTTGTCAGGGCCACATGTGTGGCAACGGCCGTTGTTGATTTAGTCGAGCTGATCCAAGACCATACCGGTTCAATGCTGCCATTATTCGCAGCTGCGGCAATACTTGCTGTAAAGGTAACCGTGCCTTGGGCATTGCCGGGCACAGTGACGGGGATCACTTGCGTGTGATCTTGGTCGACGTCTAGGTTGGGAAATGTTTCAGTAACAGAGGTTGGCGTGTTCCAATCGGAATTAGGGACGTCTGTTGTGACTGTGCCATAAGCCCATTCGGCTGATCCGTTTGTCACTGTTGTGGTCACGACAATCGATTGACCTTGACCGACAACGTTGTCGCTAAAGTCGATAGTCACAGCTACCGGAGATTCGTTGGGGATGTTGGGATGGTAGGGGACATCATTGTCATCTAAGCCAGAATCATTTGCGATAACGCTCTGTATGTAGGCATCTCTTTCCGATTTGTCGCTTAAGCCATCACCGTCGGCATCGGCCACTAGCGGGTCAGAGAACATGCGGATTGAAAGAGAATTTATTGTTGGCGGCGCCCATATTAGCGGCACCACATTATTTTTGTCCGTATCATCAAGCCAGCCGCCTTCCCAGGCATTGTGGATACAGCTATAGTGCCATGTTTCCTCGCTATCCGAGAGGCCATCCCCATCGGTATCGCTGTTCTGAGGATCGGTGCCTAGTCGTAACTCTTCTGGATCACAGATGTTGTCGGAATCTGCATCTGCGACAGATGGGTTATTACGATTACCCACATCTTGCAAAACCAGTTCTCGCCTGTCGCTATAACCATCACCATCAGCGTCCCAACAGATGCCACCTGAGCAATCGCTGATGCTATCAGCTGGGTCGGAGCCACCATAGATTATGGAAATGAGGCCATCCCCATCATGGTCACGTTGATTAGGAAACGGCCGATCTCCTCCCCAGTCGAGCGCATAGAATTCATCTAATGTTTCCGGCATGACGTCTAGCACCAACCCAGAACCAAGATCCGTGTAGCTGTTGCCCCGCAGCGTATGCGAGTCACAATTGGGAGAGACCTTATACCAAGCATAGGAACATTCAATCCCAGGAAGCGCATAGTTACTATTTAAGAAGACAGGCGTTGAAGCGTTAACACCAACCGTTGGCAATATCACAATGGATGGCGTTTGCCTATTGAATCCGCTGTAATATACATTTTCATAATCAACCCGATCATCCACATACTTTTGCCCGGTAAGTAGCTCAACATCAACCCATTGATTACTCATTGCGTTTCTATTGAGAGAGGTCTCTACCGGTAATGTGTTCAATGTATGTGAAATCGTGGTCGACTTCAAATTTCCGGCCGTAAAATGGGATTCAAATACATTTCCCCTACCTAACGTGTGGGTAATCGTGGTCGAGACGGCTAACGATAGCTGAATAGGATTATTTCCAATCAGCCCTTTCTCTGCTCCATCTCCTACAAAATCTAACTGTAAGGTACCGGTATCTACCTGAGGCGTTTTAATCATCAACTGGAAGCTATAAAAGGCTGCGGCCAAAGCTTCAGTCACGGCACCAGTGATGGAAAAATCAGAAAGTATCAGTAAGAAAAAGTCGATCACAGTCAAAATACCAACCACGATCAAGCCTACAAAGGTAAGAGAAAGAACAAAGATAAGGACTGCAACCACTAAACTGGCCACAAACAGCCCAACAAGCTGTTTGTAGGCGATAGTCCCGGGCGACACACCTTCTGAAATAACTGCATAAATAAAGATACCAAGCGCAATGCCTACAGAGATAATCAAACCGATAACGGCTGCGACTCTGATCGATTCTTGGATGTTTTGAGCATTCTTCGTAATGGCAACAATCGCGGTTCCCCTCCAAGTTGCCAGCCCTTTCGCAACAAAAGCATCTGCCAACAGAATTAGATCGTAGGCTGGTAAGAAAACAAGAAGAACCGACCCAACAACTAAAATGGTCACGGCTAGTGTAATTCTAAGGGCATCATCTTTGGGATTTAGCAAAGCCAAAATCGCAATTGTAGCGATTGTAGCTAACAAAGCGAATGCACCGATCAGTTTAAATCGCCCGCTTAAATACGTACCATCACTAAATAATTTTAATATTTTTGTCTTTACTGAATTGACGACGGACTTTGTACCCTGGAATTCACCAAAGCCACCAAAATCTCTGAATTCGATTAGTTCAAAAAACAGGCCTTCTCCATGAATGTTTATATATTCTTTAATCACAAAAAGGAGGATCGCCCTGTTTCCTTTAGCAACTGTTGCTGCAGTTGGCGTATCACTGGTAAAAACCTTCTTTTCATAAGCAAGGTTATCTATCTCAACAACCGAAACACGACCAGCATAATAGCTATAATAAATCAATTGGCCTAAAAATGCGGCCCCTTCGGCGTTTTCCGCCCCAAACTCTGTTATAAATTCTGCTTCATACTGCTGAGCCAAAGCCTGCCAATATTGCTCCATACCCATTTCAAACCAAGCCGCCTCAATACTGTCATAGGTATAGGGTGACCATTTAAGGGTGGCTATCACGGTTGACTCGACCTTTGTGGGATCCATATCTAAGGTAAGCTGATTGCCATCTTGGGTAAAAAGCTGCCCCAGCCCCCGTCTCATCTCGTTTAGGTTCAATGAACGGTAGGTATCTTCTCGGGCAAATATTAAGGTTGGATTTACATCGGTGAAGTTTGCAAAAGCGGTGGATAGGATTTGCTGATTGGTTGTTGTTGCTTGCGTGTATAAAGCTGTATCAACATGCTCGTAGGTGTCTTTAACGACTGTATAAGCATTATCAAGGTCCCAGCGCTCTGCAGCCGTGCTAGTTGATGTGGCATGGTCAAAGCGATCATAAATAGTATCAACGGTCACATCCCGTTGGCTATCGGTGTCTTCATGGGCACCTAAGAAGAATTCATCTAAACTTAACATCAACTGCCAAGTCGGATCATCATCATTAGGATCGCCATCCCCTATATTGGGGTCTTCGTAGATTGTAGCGGTTTTGCTTTCAATATTTTCCTGAATGGTTAGACCGGTCAACTTCCAATCATCCGGATAAGATTGGAGTACGCTGGGTTCGTTAAGCCTATTCTGATCATAGACACTACAATTTCCCGTTTCATCATAAGCAAGACATACATCAATCAAGGCTTGAACAGCCCAAATAAGACGGATTTGATGGGCTTCTCCCCACTCTTCACTAGGCATGTAAGGTATTTTGGCATAGAAGGCAACTTGTTCACCGCTGTCAGGGTCGGTGACCATTTGGATAGGCACATACGCTATCTTGCCATCCGTGTTATCTGGTAAATCGGAAGGATCTATATTGTATTGTTCTAGGATAGTGTTATCTGGCAGGTTGTTGTTGCCTTGAGGTAGGGTAACTTCTAAGATCGGAATCAGTTTAAGATCCCCATTTTCGTGGGGATTAGGCGTTAACGCACTGTCGATATCGGCAAAAGTGAGACCATCAACATCTTGCATGGAGGCCTGCTTATCACCTGACGGCCAATCCAATACGTTGAAGGCATACCACAAATGGTCAGGGTTGGTCGGTCTGATCTGTAGTTCGACATAGGTCAGTTCATCGGGAGTTAAATTGTTGATGATTAAATTCAGGGGGTCATTGTCGGTGTAGGTATTTGGATTCTGTTCAAAAACATAGGGAGAAATATCGACCCGATCTGAAACGCCGTCCCCATCGTTGTCTGGGTCAAATAGGTCAGGGAAGCCATCACCATCGGTATCTGGGCGGGTTGAGCTGTCTAAATTGCCCCACTCTTCGGTATCAGATAAACCATCTCCGTTAGAATCGACCAAGAGTGGATTCGTGTAAAAGGTTTTCCCATTTGTGATAAACCCTAATACCTCATCATCATCGGGAATGCCATCGCCATCAGTGTCTGGGGATGTGGGTAAGGTACCAACCAAATATTCTTCGTAATCGGTCAAGCTATCATCGTCTGAGTTGGTCGCATCATTTGGCGGAATTTGAGCGAGCTGTTGCTGGTTTTCAACAAAGAGTGGCGATGACAAGGGGTTGGTGCCTAGCAAGCTTTCTTCAATATCGGTATAGCCATCGTTGTCGGTGTCGGTGCCGTTGTCCGCTTTTAAAGCGGCAAAGTTTTCTTGAGCGGTGGTGGTTGCTTCATTGGCAGCGGCGGCCAGATCATTTGCCATATCCCCATCTTGATTTTGAGCCTCTTGTTCTTGGGCTTTAGTCGCCAGATAATCAGAAAATTGCTGGGCGCTGACGTTCTGCATCAAGGGCGCCGTCAGCATGGTTATAAGGATTGTTAAATTGACGGCGGCATAGATTTTGCGAGAGCGCATCGATTGATAAAGCAGCCAGAGGAAGCCCAGCACGACAACTAGACTTGCCAATGAAACGAAGGGGATAGCGGGATCAATGGTTTCAAGCTGGGCTAGCTGCCTGGTTAGCAGGGTAGCGGAGGCAGCGGCAGCTACGCCCGTTTTGTCAAAATCAGAAAAGTTAACGGTGATGTCAGCGGAAACCTGCGACTCGTTTTGGGCCGGCAGATCCATGTGAATTATCTGGCGCAGCGGCCAGCCGTCAGAGGTGATCCACAGTTCGCCGCTGCCCGTCATTTCAACATAATGCGGCGACAGTCCCAGAGACATTTCGGGCGGCAGATCGCCGCCGGCACGCAGTTGGGCCTCCATTTGATCGCGGATGTAGGCGGCGTAGCTGGGACCATCTAGCTCAAAAGCATAACGGGTAAAATCGATACCAGCGCGGCTTTCTGAGCCAATATCACGAATATTTTTGGCGGCCACCAAATAGGTCATAAAGTCTGAATCGGGGGCAAAAAAATCGGTGAAGTCGCCTGAGGCTTCCCATGGTTGGTTGCCCTGACGGGTAAAGGCTTCATCGCCATCAACGCGCACCTGAACGGCCGTTGACTCATCTCGCACACTCCCGGCGCGTGTCCACAAACTCATGGTCAATTGTTGATCGGGTAGGTTTGTTTCCCCTTCCAGATAGAGCGATTGCTGTCGCCCTTGCCGACCGGCATTAAGGGCGTTAACGACGGGGTTGGTTGTTTGCAAAACATCGGCTGTAAAGCGGTATTTACCTGAGGCTTGGGCGCGTTCCCAGGCGTCCTGGACGAGGTCTTGGGCTTCGACGACTGGCGCTTGGGCGTTGGCTACTTCCGGTTTTGCCGAGGACTGTACCGCGAACATGAGCACAACGGCCGTTAACAACGCTGTCAGCACCCCCAGCAGCCGGCGACGTTGGCCTAATTTTGCCTGAACAGTACGGGCTGTTTTCTTACCTGATACATTACGCGATTTTAATGACTTCATGGCTTGTTTTCCTCGTCAATTAGGCTTTAAGTATGGCGAATAAATTCGCGGCTAAATCTGATATTTGGTCAGCGAAGGCCGACTTTGTCATCGTGGCTCTGGTTTCCAACTAGTGGAGTTTTAACGTTTAGTATCTGGCTGGTCGGTGGTTTCTTTACCAAAAAACAAAAACAGGTTTTCCAATCTGGCGAACTGGATCTGCTCACCAGTCTGGGTGACTCGAACGGAAGCTCGCCAAGGGGATTGGGAGCTACTGCGCCAGATTCGCACCATGTAACTTTTATGATTCGTTGTCTTGTCAGAAATACCTGTTTCCAGCATTAAGATTTGTCTCAGTTTAGTATCTAAGCATATAGCATAGCAGGCCGTCGTTCGCAAACCGTTCCCAGATTGTCAAGGAAATCGAAAGAAACTCGAGTATAATGAAAACGATGGCAGAAATAACCCTGAAAGTTTTGGGTGCTTTAGAACTATTCGCCGACGACAAACCCATCATCACCCATTTTCGCTCCGATAAAGTACGCGCCTTACTGATTTACCTGGCTTTAGAGGCTGGTCGGCCACATCAGCGCCGCTCATTAGTAGATTTACTATGGCCTGATTTTTCCGAGAGTGCCGGTCTGGGTAACTTACGCAAGGCTTTGTTCTACCTGCGTGAAACTCTTGATCAGGTATCCCCGCAAACCGGCCAGTTGCTGTTGACGGTTGATCGGCAAACCATACAACTCAACCCCGTTAACTTTGTGATAGATGCTGTTCAATTTGAACAGCTGTTGGCGGAGGTGGAACAACACAGCCATCGCCATCTGCACAGTTGTCCTGAATGTCTGGCTCGGCTGGTGGAAGCAGAGGCCCTGTTTCGCGGTGAATTACTGCCCGGTTTTGGTTTGGCCGACGCAACTGCTTTCGAAGAGTGGCTGCTGTTCAAACGAGAGCAGCTCCAGCAAAAAGCGATTCTGGCATTGCAAAACCTGGCTGCCATCTATGAACAGCAAAATGAGTATGAGCGGGCCGAAAAGTACGCGACCCGGTTAACGTTGCTAGATTCTTACCATGAAAAGGCAGTGCGCCAGCTCATGAGAATCATGACAAAAACCGGCCGCCGCAGCGCCGCGCTACAGTTATACAACAGTCTGGCCGACCGTTTTCAATCTGAGATTGGCGTCGCGCCAGAAGAGCGAACCAGCCTGCTGTTCCAGCAAATTGCGGAGGGCGGTTTTGTCGAGCCGGCCAAACCTATGGGGAAGATGCACCATTTCCCCACCCAATTCACACCATTCTTGGGGCGGAAAGAAGAGTTAGCCCAGGTCAGTAATTTGTTATTGGATGCCCACTGCCGGTTGTTGACTATTATGGGTCCAGGGGGAATTGGCAAGACACGGCTGGCCATTGAAACCGCCAAACAAACTGCCGACAGTGAGCGTTTCGCCGACGGCATTTATTTTGCCCATTTAGGCGATGTGGAAAGTGGGAATGATCTGCCTCTGGCACTGGCAGCCACCTTATCACTGCAGCCTCGTGCCGAGGCGCCTTTGCTGGGGCAACTTTCAGCTTTTCTGCAATCAAAAAGCTGCTTGCTGCTGCTGGATAATTTCGAGCATTTGACGGACGTGGAGCAATTGGTGGCCAAACTGTTGGCGACTGCACCCGGACTGACGCTGCTGATAACAAGCCGCCGGCCGCTTAATCTCCGCGCCGAACAACAAGTACGGATTGGCGGTCTTGATTACCCGAAACAGTTGCTTGAAGGGGGGCAAACTGTCGACTTAACCCAGGTGCAAACGTATGATGCCATCCGTCTTTTTGTGCAATCGGCACGACTGGTACGGCCTGATTTTGCCGCCTCGGCCGTTAATGTGCCGGCGATCATTCGCATTTGTCGTTTGACACAAGGAATACCGTTGGCCTTGGAAATTGCGGCTGCCTGGGTACGCCTGATGGATGTGGCGCGTATCGCCGAAACAATCGAAAGTTCTCTCGATTTTCTGGCGTCGCCGGCGCTAGATTTGCCGGATCGCCATCGCAGTATGCGGGCCGTTTTTGATTACTCGTGGAAGCTTCTGACATCGGCTGAGCGGTTGACATTGGCCAAAGCAGCCATTTTTGCAGAACCATTTACAATGGCAACGGCCGTTGCCGTCCTGGAAACGACAGTTAGCGATGTGGCTGTGCTTTTGGACAAATCGCTGCTGCAAAGTCCTGCTTCTGGTCGCTATGGACTACATGAATTACTGCGCCACTATGCATTGGGTAAGCTGCGCGAGATGGGCAATAAGCAAGAGATTGAAGTGAATGTCCGGCACAGGCATAGTGACTATTTCTTAAATTTGGTGGAGCAGATGGCTCCTGGTTTTTATGGTCCTGAACCACAGGTGGCTGCGGCAGCGATACGCCAGTGCCTGGGCAATGTGACCCAGGCCTGGCGGTGGGCGGTTGAACACGCTGCTGAACCGGAACTGATGTGCTTGATTGCTCGCAGTACGGACGGCCTGGGGCGATTTTTTGATTTTTGGGGCTTGACAGGGGAAGGCGAAAAAATGATGAGGGAGGCTGTGATTAAGGTTGAGGTGGTGGTAAAGGAGGCGGGGATAGAAGGAACGGTCGTTTCCGCCTTTATCAGCCACCTACTCACCTGGCAAGCCCACTTCCAAAATCGGCTTGGAGAAGCTGAGGTTGCTATTCACACCACGCAACAGGCACTGGCTCATGGCGAGCAGGAGCCTGCAGCCGCAGCCAGAGCCAAAAGCCTTCTGGGCGAACTGCTGCCGAATTTTGGCCAGTTTGATCAGGCTGAGCATTATCAACAAGAGGCGCTTGCCTATTTTCAAGAGGTGGGGGACAAAACCGCGCAGGCAACGGCTTTAGGGCGCTTGGGCATTATGCGCTGGCGGCGCGGAAGTTATTCTGAGGCTATTCCCGTGTTGGAGGAGGCGCTGGCCATGCAGGAAACTTTGGGCAATAAAAGGGCTTTGGCCACACTTAATAGCTCGATTGCCGGCGCCTTCTATGAGCAGGGCAACATGAAACTGGCCCAGGCACACGTTGAGCTGGCACGCAATATTTTCACAGAGATAGGCAGTGTGATAGGCGTTGCCCAAACAGATGGTTACATGGCCCTATTATTTCTAAAACTGGGGCAGTATAAACGGGCTTTGATGCACAATCAACAGGAATTAGATGTGTATCGGAGTATGGGAGATCGCCAGGCTACGGCCATAACGGTTGGCAACAGAGGGTTGATTTATGCGGAAACAGGCGAATTTGATGAGGCGTTGGTCTGTTATGAGGAAGCGATCGAGTTGACAGGAGAGCTAGGCTTGTCCTGGCATCAAGCAAGGCACCAGGCCAGTTTGGCTTCTGTCTGGCATGATAAGGGGAACGATGATCGGGCAATGGCGCTCTTGGAGAAGGCGATCCCACTAATGCGGGAGCATGGCGCTAAGTATTATGTGGTGTCGCCTTTGATTGAGGAGGCGCGGATTTTTTTGGGAAACGGCCGTTTATCCGAAGCCCAACCCCTGCTCGACGAAGCTCTGGAACTGGCCGAACAACTTAACTTGAAGCAATACATTTTTGAAGCGCGTATGTTATGCGCCAGACTGAATGTTGTCCAAGGGAAGGTGGAGCAGGCCCAACGCACCATACTAAAAATTCTGGCTGAATCAGATGATCAGGCGGAGCAGGCCAGACTGCATTATGAATTGTGGCAGATGGATGCTGGTGCTAAACACGCCCAGACGGCCTATGAATTATACTATCAGCTATATGAGCAGCTCCCCAATTTCAAATTCAAACGTCGCCTAGATGAATTACAAACCGTCATGGAATAACGGCCGTGATCATTTGAGAATTATTCGTTTTCTTGATTTTTTGTGACCACTAAGACCTGCGAGGTTTTCCACCAAAGCAGCGCACTCCCAAACCGTTCACACAACCGATGACACTGCGACATAGACTGTCACGGCTGTCTTCCCATGACAGTCCCTGACTGCGGTGGGTCAGTTTCTTCACTATGCGCTTCATGCGCTCTAAGCTGTGACGGGCGATGCAAATGCCGACCCCGCCTGCTATTCAATAGAAGCTGAAGCCCAGGAACTGTCGCCTCACGCCGAAGCCCTCGCCGCGTTTACATGGGACCAACCTGACTTTTTCGGGACTTTACTGTCTTGTGCCAGCTTATCCGGCATCCCAGTCCAGACTATATCATTTTTTGAGTCGACTCAGTGTAAACAAGCCATTTGAGTGGCAAAAATAAGCACTTCTGCGGGCAAAATTCATAAAACAGGCTGGCAACGTGCAGAGTAAAACCCATATGGTATAATCCGGCGTTGGCTGAAAATGCCGTTTGACATTGGCCGTGTACGCAGAATCGATGGCCAAAAGCTAAGGAAGAAGGAAAGAAAAGTTGTTTAGACCACTTGACTGGCTTCTAGGCCTGTTTTCACTGGACATTGGTATTGATTTAGGCACGGCGAACACGCTGGTCTATATTCGCGATCGGGGCATCGTCATCAACGAGCCATCATGGGTAGCCATCAACAAACGGACTCGACGGCCGTTAGCGATTGGCGCCGAAGCCCGTGAAATGGTGGGGCGGACACCGAGTGATATTGTGGCGATACGGCCGTTACGCGATGGCGTCATCTCCGAATTTGAAATCACCGAAGCGATGCTCGACTACTTCATCAAAAAAGCCCACGAGCAAATGATCGTGCCCTTCCCCCGGCCGCGCGTCGTCGTCGGCGTACCCAGCGGCGTGACCGAAGTGGAAAAACGAGCCGTCTACGACGCTGCCATATCGGCTGGCGCCCGTGAAGCCCATCTCATCGAAGAACCGATGGCCGCTGCGATTGGGGCCGGCTTACCCATCAACGAAACGCGCGGCAGCATGATCGTCGATATCGGCGGCGGCACGACCGAAGTGGCCGTCTTCTCCATGACCGGCATCGTTGTCAAACGCTCCATCCGCGTAGCCGGTGACGAAATGGACGAAGACATCATCCAATACGCCCGCAACAAATACAACCTGCTCATTGGCGAGCGCATGGCCGAACGCGTAAAACATGGCATCGGCTCCGCCTACTCCCTGCCCGAAGAGCGCACCATGACCCTGCGCGGCCGTAATCTTATCAACGGGCTGCCGCAAGCCGTGGAAATCAGCAGCATCGAACTGCGCGAAGCGATGGCCCCCTCCATCAACATCATCGTCGATACCGTGCGCGACACCCTGGACGAAACGCCACCGGAATTGGTGGCCGACCTCATGGAATCGGGCATTTGCCTGGCCGGCGGCGGCGCTCAAATCAAAGGGCTGGCCGAGCGCTTGGAAGATGTCGTCAAAATGCGGGTCTGGGTCGCCGAAGATTCCATGACTTGTGTAGCGCGTGGCGCGGGCCGGGTGCTGGAAAATCTCGACCTGTGGGAACGCGCCCTGGTTGGCCTGCATCGCGGCAGCACCCATTAGACAGACAGAACTGAGGGCTGAGGACTGAGTGATGACTCGGCCCTCAGTCCTCAGTCCTCATAACTTTTTTATGAATTTGAACGAAGCGCAGCGACGGATTCGATGGACAATTTTCATCGTCCTGGCCGGGGTTGCCGTTTTGTTGACAATCTTGGACAGAACTGGCAATCTCGACAGCGCCCTCGCCTTTGTCCGCAACCCCCTGGCAACCATCATAAGCTGGACAACCGACCGCACCAACAGTGTCGCCGACGTTCTGGAAGGTCCGCGCGACCTGCAAACAGCGCGTGACGAGATCGCCCTGCTGCAAGCCCAGGTTGAAGTATTAGAACGGGAAAATGAAGAGCTGCGCGAAATCCAGGGGGAATATCAACTCCTGCTGGACCTGTTTAACCGCGCCCGACAGCAGCCCGATTTCACCCGATTGACGGCCGCAGTCATCGGTCAGGACACCAGCCCTTCCCTGCGCAGCATCATCATTGATAAAGGCAGCGATGATGGTATTGTCGTCGGTATGCCGGTGGAAAGCGCCCGCGGTTTGGTAGGCCAGGTGTTCCGCACAACGGCCAATTCAGCCCAGGTGGTGTTGATTAGTGACAACGCCAGCTCGATTCCGGCCCGGCTGGGCAGTTCACGGGCAACGGGACTGCTGCGCGGCGGCGGGCTGGGCGGGTCGGTCAGCATTGACTGGATTGATTTGCAGTATGAAATTGCCATCGGCGAAGTAGTGTTGACATCGGGGCTGGGCGGTAAATTCCCGCAGGATATGGTCATTGGCCGAGTCATTGAAGTGCAAAGAAATGAAGCGGAGTTGTTCCAACGGGCGATTGTGCAGTCGGCGGTTGAGTTTGATGCGCTGGAAATCGTTTTTGTGATTACCGATTTCCGCCCGGTGGACACGGAGATTTTTACCAATCCGCCCGGCGGTTAATTTGTTATGAGTTCGACGATTTATCTGGCGATTCCGGTAATGCTCCTGCTGTCGATTTTGCAAACGGCCGTTCTCCCCCGTTTCCCCATTCTTGGCCTGGTGCCGCAGCTGCCCTTCCTCGTCGCCTTGGCCTGGGGACTGCTGCGCGGCATGAATGAAGGCATCATCTGGGCCTTCATCGGCGGGCTGCTGCTGGATTTGTTTTCTGTTGCGCCAATGGGTGCAACCTCGTTTAGTTTTATGCTGGCCATTGTGGCTGTTATCTGGGTTGAAAACGCCATGCCGGCCGACCGCTTTTTTGTCCCGGTGATCATGGCCATCGCAGCGACTGTCATCAACTTGCTCATTTACCTGATTTTACTGCAGCTTCTTGGTTATCCGACAACGTTACAGGGGACAGCGGCCCTTTTGCCAACTGCCATTTTGCACGGGGCACTCATTTTGCCCGTCTACTGGCTGTTGTTTTATTTGGACCGGATTTTCCGGCCACGACCTGTTGCGCTATGAGGGATGAGGACTGAGCAACGAGTACTGAGAGCGGTCGGTGAGCTTGCCGAACCGCTGTCGAAGCCCGGTTTGCCTTCGACAAGCTCAGGCAACTTAGCCCTCAGTCCTCATTACTGGAGAAATTTATGTCCCGAATGGGTTGGGAACGTATTGAAGATCAAGAAGAGTTAGATAAAGAAGATATTGGTCTGCGCGGCCGTCTCATTTTTTTGCGCCTGTTCATCATTGCTGTGCTGGGGCTGCTGCTTTACCGGGTCTGGTGGATTCAGCAGATTCGGGGACAGGAACTCCAAGCCCAGGCCGAAGACAACCGGATTGCCATTTTGCGCAATGATGCTCCGCGCGGCGTTATGTTTGACCGTAATGGTGAGCAGCTGGCGGTCAATTTGCCCAGTTTTAATGTCACCATTACGCCGGCTTTTTTGCCGGATTCGGAAGCTGCACGGCAAGCGGTGTATGAACGTCTTTCGCTGCTGACCGGTGTCCCGGTGACGAATACGGTACAGCAGCAGGCGTTGATTGCATCGGCTAATCCGGAGTTGGTGAGTACATACGGCCGTTTAGCCCAAATCTACAACGCCTCTGTCGGTGAAACATTAGACGAGGCCGGTATCGTCCCGCAGCTGCCTGACAGTATTGCCGGCATCGTCGATACCTACAGTTTCGCCCCCTATTTGCCGGCCGTTATCACCAGCGGTATTCCCATTACCCTGGCCTACACCATCGAGCAGGAAAGCATCTTCTTGCCCGGTGTTCGCGTGTTGGAAGAGCCGCTGCGCTACTACCCCAGCAGTGAATACATCTCGCATATTGTTGGCTATATGGGACCCATCCCCAACGAAAACTGGATCACCCAGCTTAATTACCAACGGGATGACCGCGTCGGTTGGTCCGGTCTGGAATCGTCAATGGAAATTGAATTGTCCGGCCAAAAAGGGGAACGACAAATCGAACAGGATTGGACGGGGCGCGAATTACGGCAAATAGGTCTGGAAAAAGACCCGGTCGCCGGATTAAATTTGCATCTGACCCTTGATCTCGATTTGCAAAAACAGGCTTATGCCATCCTGGAACAGGCCATGGCCGCCAACCGGGAAACTGTCCGCGTTGACAGCATCACCGGTGAGCGCACATTCCCCGAAATCGAACAGGCGGCCGTCGTGGCCATGAACCCACAAACCGGTGAAGTTCTGGCTATGGTCAACTTCCCCACTTTTGACAACAACCGCTTCGGCACAGAGGTTCCGGTGGAATATTATCTGGGTCTGGCCCGCAATGAATATACACCGCTGGTCAATCATGCGGTTAGCGGCACCTATCCACCCGGGTCTACCTTCAAGCTGGTACCGTTGTCCGGCGCACTGCAAGAAGGGATTGTATCGCCTTCGCGCCGGCTGCGTGCGCCGGGTGCTATCGAAATTCCCAACCGATTTGCGCCGAATGATCCGGGGCGCGCTCAGCAGTTTGTTTGCTGGGTATATCCCGGTGAACATGGCTTCATGGATGCGCGGCAGGGATTGGCCAATTCATGCGACATTTATTTTTACAAAATTAGCGGTGGTTTTGACCAGGATGGCGAATTTGTCGAAGGGCTGGGCGTTAATCGCATTGCCCGCTATGGCACGCAGTTTGGTTTTGGCCGGGTACAGGGGATTGAGATGCCGTTGGAGGCGGCCGGCAACCTGCCGCCAAATCAAAACTGGAAGGTTCAAACTTACGGCGAACCCTGGTCAACCGGTGATGATTACAATATGGGTATCGGGCAAGGTTTTGTGACCGCGACGCCCATGCAGATAGCCCAGATGGCAGCGGTTATTGCCAATGGCGGCTTTTTGTACCGCCCTACGATTATTCACCATATGACTGATGATGCGGGGAATGTGGTGTTTGTGGATGAAAACAGCCAGATTGTGGCCCGCGCTCATCCGGGCAGTGACGGCCGTACCGTCTTAGAAGATGCCGCCGGTAACCCGCTGGTTGATCCCGCGTTCAATGTCGAATTTGACAGCAACGGCGAGTATATCTATCGGCCGGAAGTGATTGATGCCCTGGCTGTAGACCGGGAATATATCCAGGTTGTGCAGGAAGGGATGAAATTGGTCAACACCTTCGTTGACGAGGATGAGTTTTATACAGGGGCTACGTATGTTGATTGGCTGGATGAATTTGGTGTCACATCAGCCGGTAAAACCGGAACGGCCGAATACTGTGATAACATCGCCATTGATCGCGGCTGGTGCCGCTTTGAAGACATCATCCAACGGCGAATACTGCCCACCCATTCCTGGTATGTGGGTTACGCACCGTATGAAAATCCTGAAATCGTCGTATCAGTTTTCATTTTTAACGGCGGCGAAGGGTCGGCCTGGTCAGCACCAGTGGCTTGTAATGTGATGGCCGCTTACTTTGGTCTGGGTCAATATGCTGACGGTTTGACCTTACAAGCATGGCAAGATTCCGTAAAGCCAGCCAATCGCGTTTGCAATTCTTTAACTTTTAATCCTATTGTCGATCCATTGCAATTAGCGGAGCCGGAAGAAGCAGTGACCGGTGAAGATAATCCGTAACCAGTCAGTGACCCATGTCTCGTCCTGAAACAGTACGTACGGATGAGCAATTACTGATTACTCTTCCATTTGTGTTATCATTGCTTTATGACAACATTCATTCTGGTGCGGCATGGTGAAAATGAGTGGGTGAAAAAAAATCGGCTGGCCGGCTGGATTCCTGGTGTTCATCTGAATGAGACTGGGCACAAACAGGCGCAGGCGGCAGCGGAACGGTTGGCCCATTTACCGGTAACGGCCGTCTACAGCAGCCCGGTCACTCGATGTATGGAAACGGCCGTTTACATTACCCAACCCCATAACCTGGACATCATCGAACTGGAAACAGTCGGTGAAGTCCGCTACGGCAAATGGGAAGGCAAGAAAATCAAAAAACTGGCCAAAAAGAAACGCTGGATGACCGTCCAGTTTTTCCCCAGCCGGATGATATTTCCGCAAGGTGAAGCCTTACGCGACGTTCAGTCACGGGGCATTCAGGCGCTGGAAACATTGAGCCAGCAGCACCCGGATGATCTCATTGTGGTCGTTTCTCATGCTGACCTGATCAAGCTGGTAATGGCCCATTATTTGGGCGTTCACATCGACTTGTTTCAGCGCATTGTCATCTCGCCGGCTTCGGCCACTGTTTTAAGTTTGCATTCATACGGCGGCGTCCGTATTTTGCGCCTGAATGATGACGGCCCGATCACCCTGCCATCTAAACCAGAGAAAAAAGAGGCTGAATCGGACGATACGGCCGTATCCCACCCAACACCAGCATAAGGACAGACATCTATGGCCAGCCATACCGAATTAAACCCTGTATCTCACTTAACTGTTGGCACCATCGGCCCACCCGGCCAACGCATCTTCTACCTGCAAGGCAGCCGGGGTTCCCAAACCATTTCCCTAAAGATGGAAAAGGAACAGGCCCGAGTGATGGGTGAAAGTTTTGTTGCCCTGGTTGACGAACTAGATAGACAACATCCTATCGATACGCGTGAGCTGAATGAACCGGTATGGCTGGATATGCGCCTGAAAGAACCGGTTGAGCCTTTCTTCCAGGTAGGCAACATGGGGCTGGGCTACAACGAAGAAACCAACCAGGTCGTTCTGGTCGCTTATGAACTGGTGGATGAGGGCGTCGAACCCAATGTGGTCAGTTTCTGGACCACCCGCCCCCACATCAGGGCGCTCATCAAACATATTGAAGAAGTTGTCAGCGCCGGACGGCCGATTTGCGGCAACTGTGGTCAACCCATTGACCCGGATGGCCATTTCTGCCCTCATCGCAACGGACATACCCACTAATTTTTGTCGGAATGGACACGTCGGGCATTCTCCACCTATTGCAAACAGGCACGATTGAATCGCAAGGACTGCTGCCCTGGAGTTCTAATTATTCGTTCCTGGTTCATGTCAATGGGTCGGAGGAGACGGTAACGGCCGTTTACAAACCGCGGCAAGGGGAACGGCCGTTATGGGATTTTCCCAACGGAACCTTGTGCCAGCGCGAAGTCGCCGCCTACCACATTAGCGATGGGCTGGGCTGGGGCCTCGTCCCCCCTACCATCCTGCGCCGGGGACCACACGGCATCGGTTCCCTGCAATATTTCATCCCCCACGATCCCGAATGCCATTACTTCACCTTTGAAGGCCGCCCCGATTTCCGTCACGCCCTGCAACAAATTGTCCTGTTCGACATCATTATCAATAACGCCGACCGTAAGGGGGGACACGTTCTCATTGAAGAATCTGAGGACGCACAGCCACCCAACCGGCTTTGGACGATTGATCACGGTGTTTGCTTCCACGAAGAATTCAAGCTGCGCACGGTGATCTGGGAATTTGCCGGCCAACCCATCCCGGACAGTTTGCTGGCTGATTTAACCCATTTCCAGGCACGGCTGCGCATTGACCATTTCCCAGTTTTACAAAAGCTTTTGAGTAATGCAGAATTACTAGCACTAGAACAACGATTAGATAGTATAATAAGGTCGCAAATATTTTTACAGCCAGGGCCTGGCCGTCATTATCCTTGGCCCCCGGTTTAAGAGAAATCTAAAAGAACCCTCCCGGAGGTTTTGTCCAGAGGGGCAACCTTACCGAGCAACCTCCGGGAGGTTCAAGTAGTGGGCGAGTAACCATGACACACAAAATTCTAGCCGTAGACGATCATCCCGAAACACTCGACATTGTTGTTATCACACTGAAGCAGTACGGCTATCAGGTCGTTTCCACCACTTCGGCCAAGGAAGGCTTAAAGCTGGCCGAGGCTGAAAAGCCGGACCTCATCCTGTTGGATGTCAACATGCCGGAAATGGATGGATTGGAAGTCTGCCGCCGTCTGCGGGCCAATGACGACCTGGTCAGTACCCCCATTATCATGTTCACGGCCGAAGACGAAGCCTACCAGAAATTGGCCGGGTTTGATGCCGGGGCCGATGATTACCTCACCAAACCGACCGATCCGGAGGAGATGATTGCCCGCATTGAAGGCATTTTAGGCATCATGGAAGATGAGGTCGAAGACGAGGCTGAAGAGGGTGAATCCTCACCTTCTATCGATTATCTACTGGAAAAAACCATCGTCATCCCGGAAAGCATGGCGCAAAAAATGGCTGAAGCGGCCCCGGTCAAGGGGATGCTGGTGGCCGTTTTGGGGGCCAGAAGTGGCACAGGAACCACGTTAACGGCCGTCAACCTGGCCGCTACCTTCGCCCGTCTGGAAATAGCCACCACTTTAGTCGATCTCGACACCATCCAGGGCCACATTTCCTTGTACCTTAACCAAAAAATCAAAGGCAGCATCAACACATTGGCCGATTTGCCCGAAGACAACATTCCGGTCTGGCTGCCGAAACAGGTTTTTCCGATCAGTCCGCACATGCAGTTTTTGTTCGCCCAGCCCAATCAGGACGGCCGTTTCTCCCACCCCACCACCTTCCAGGTCGATGCCATCATAGACACATTGGTTAAATCAGGCCAAAATATCGTCGCTGATGTCGGCTATACCATGTCAGAAACACAGCGGCGCGTGCTGGAACGAGCCGACCGCATCATTGTCGTCATTTCGCCGGAGCGGGTGGCGCTGGCTGCGGCCAAGCGGCTGCTGCATTATTTGCCGGAGTTAATGGCGCCTCAGGCAAAGATGAGTGCGATTATTTTTGATATAGACGGCCGTATGAATTTGCCGCAAAAAGCGGTTGAAACCTATCTCGATCATCCCATTCACACCGTCATCCCTGTCGCCCTCGAGGAATTGACCAAAACCGCCAACAAAGGCGCAATTTTGGTAGGAAGCTACCCGGAGGGCAAAACAGCCCGCCGTTTTTACCAATTAGCCAATCAACTTGACCTGACCCCATAAGAGGAGCCTGTGACCGCACTTGACAGTTTGATTGATGAGGCCATCGAAATCCTTCGCCAATCGAGATATGCCACTGCTCTCACCGGGGCCGGCATCAGCACGCCGTCGGGCATCCCCGATTTTCGCAGCCGGAACTCCGGCTTGTGGGAAATATACGATCCAATGGAAGTGGCCTCCTTCACCGGCTTCAAACAGAATCCGCAAGATTTTTACCATTGGATACGGCCGTTACTGGACACAATCAACGCCGCCGAACCCAATGCCGCCCACCGCGCTTTGGCCCAACTGGAAGCCTATGGCCCACTCAAAGCCATCATTACCCAAAACTTCGACATGCTGCACAGCAAAGCCGGCTCCCAAACCGTCCATGAAATCCACGGCCATTTGCGCGAAGTCACCTGTCTGCGCTGTTACGAAATTTTCCGAACCGATGTTGTCTTGAGTGATTATTTAGCCACTGGCGACGTACCCCACTGTCCTTCTTGCGGCGGCGTACTCAAACCCAACGTCATCCTATTCGGCGAACTGCTGCCGGTCACTGTCCTCAATCAATCCAAAAAACTTGCCCGACAATGCGATGTCATGCTGGTCGTTGGCTCTTCATTAGAAGTTGCGCCGGCGGGCGACCTGCCCTTACTAGCTAAACAATCCGGCGCGCGCCTGATCATCGTTACCATAAGTGAGACCCATCTGGATTATCTGGCCGATGTGGTGATTCATGCCGATGTCGATGAGGTTCTCCCGCAATTAGCGGCCCCCTTTTTACCTTAATTAGTGTGAAGTGAGTGAAGTATGCCCGAAGTAAATGAAAAACAATTCTCGATCCCTTCAGCGGAAGCCATCAGCCCGGAAAGTTTTGAACGTCTGCTGGAGATTAGCACCCGTTTGAGTTCGACCTTGCAGTTGGATGAGCTGCTCTCCCTGGTGATGGACGTGGCCACCGAACTGACCGACACGCAAAAAGCATCCATTTTACTGGTTGATAAAAAGACGGGCCACCTACATTTTGCTGCGTCCAAAGGGGACGAAGTACCAGAAGGTGTCGTTGTACCGCTAGACAGCAGTATCGCAGGATGGGTGGTACGCAACGGCCGTTCCGTCATTCTGGGTGACGTGCAGTCCGACAGCCGCTTTTACGCCGAAGTCGACTCTGATGAATCCTTCGTCACCCGCTCCATGTTGGCTGTGCCGCT